>CAZJZF010000480.1:0-2513 GCA_964550385.1 uncultured Lentimicrobiaceae bacterium
CGTATTTGCAGATATTCAACTGGAATACAGTTCGATAACCAGAAGTTTCATCTACCAGGGACCGATCGGAATTGGCAATGTGAAGGACAAACAAATCAACAGGTATGTGGATGGGAAGATCGAGATCAGTCGGGAGAAAAGCGGGGATATATTTACCATCTTGTTGAATATCAGCGACGATAAATGGTATCTGTTTGATTACAGCCGGGGAAGAATGATGGCATTGTCGGGCAACGAGGAATTCAACAAGGTGATTCGGGACACAAAACCCGACAAGCGGAAAATCCAGGATGAATCGAGCCGTGAGATGTTCCTGTATACCCTTTCCACCCCCCGAAAAAAGAAGAGTTTCGAAAAGCGGTTTCTGAACCTTGAGCAGGAGGAGGGGGATTAATGGTTCAAGTGATGCTGCAGGATCCGTTGTTCTGGAAAGTGATAGCCTGGCTGTGGGGAGCCTATATGGTGGGCTCAATACCTACTTCTGTATGGGTAGGAAAGGTGTTTCACGGGATCGACGTCCGCGATCATGGGTCGGGGAATGCCGGAGCTACCAACACCATTCGGGTGCTGGGCCTCAGGACAGGCATTCCGGTGCTGGTGTTCGATGCCTTCAAAGGGTGGATCGTGGTGATCCTGACACCTTTGGCTGGCTTGTTTGAACCCGGATCAGATGCCATGGTGAATTTTCAGTTATCCATGGGGATATCTTCCGTACTGGGGCATCTCTTTCCCGTATATGCAGGTTTCCGCGGTGGCAAAGGGGTTGCCACGCTGTTCGGTGTGATTATAGCACTTTTTCCGGGGGCATTCTTTCTGGTGCTGCTGCTCTTTGCCATCATTTTTGCCCTTACCCGCATCGTATCTGTAAGCTCCATCATCGCAGCCATCACCTTCCCGGTTCTGGTGATTTTCCTGTTTCACATTACAACCCCCTCACTGATCCTCTTTTCTCTGGTTATAGCAGTATTTATCCCGGTAACCCACAAGAAAAATATTGTCAGGCTCCTGCGGGGAGAGGAGTCGAAGATGGAGTGGAAGAAGTCTCAGAAAAGTTAGCGGGCAATCACAATCTTTTGCACCTGAGGCGCATTGCCGGCTTCAACCGAAAGCAGGTATACACCATTGGGCAAAGTGCCAAGTTCATCCAACATGAGGCTGTGGCTTCCGGCATTTAAGGTACCGTAATCTTTCATGGCAACTGCCTGTCCGGTAAGGTCAAATACCTGTACCGTAACTTGCTGATTCGTTTTCAGAGATATGGAGATCACAGAGGATTCATTTACAGGATTCGGATATACCTGCATCAAAGTCTCAACTCCGGTCTGATCTTCAATCCCAATCGGCGACGATTGTCCTACCGGAGCAATATTGCCAGAAATGATCTCTTCATTGGCAGCATTTCTTATCATCACCACCACTTCGCATTTCGTCATATCATAGTTGGTGGTGCTGTTATCGTATGAAAAGGTAAAAGTTTTCAGGGTGCCCTGTGTGGTTGGTGCTGCCACCGGATCACCCCATTGCGCTACCATGGCTTTTCTGAAGACGTGGTTGTGGGTATAGGGGCTTGTACCGCCCGATTGGGTTGCAATAATGCCATCTTCTGTGAGCATGCAGTATACGGTGAGGTTTTCTGCCACTGTGGAGGTAAAGTATGCTTCGGCATTGATGGTCAGTGATTTGGTTCCTTCGTTGTAGTTTGAGGTTACTCCTACATTCAAAGGGGAAGCTTCACCCAGAATGGTGTTGACGCAGGTTGCCCACTGGTTGCGATCCTGAATTCGGTCGCCTCCGCCCCATGCCCTGCGGTTGATGATGGCACTGGGCATGAACCGGTTTCCGGAAGAGATGAAAGGTACCGTATAAAATGCAGAAGCATAGGTGCTGGCCATGGGATCGCTGGCCGTATAGCTTGAATTTGCGGGATGGTAAGCGATAACCATCACTTTGCCGGGATTATTGGCTAAAATGGCAGCAGCCTCCGTATGGCCGGCAGGGCAGTTCGGGCAACCCGTCCCGGTGAGCTCTTCAAGTGCCGCTTTCTTGTTCTGTGGCTGTGTCGACACAAGGGTTTGGGCGTACATTGCGCCGGTTAAGCAGATTAAGGTCAATAGAGTAAAGATGCTTTTCATTGCTTTTCTGATTAAATGGATAGAGATATTTTTCATGACAAAAGTAAATCAAAATTGCCATGATGTGAACAAACAAATAAGTTACGTGCTATGTTTGTATACGAAAGCAAATTTTCCTTACTTTTGTGAGGATTCAAAGAGATGCCTGAAGGGTGTTGATTCTTAAATTCAAGTGATTAACAATGATATACTTTCAAACTCAGACCCGGGAGAAAGACCAGACACAGTTTGGGACTGAAAGCACATCCGGAGAGGAGAAGCAACTCATCCTGTTCAATGATGATGTGAATACTTTTGACTTTGTGATTGATACCTTGATAGAAGTTTGTGACCATGACCCCCATCAGGCTGAGCAATGTGCCCTCATTGTGCATTACACAG
>CAZJZF010000481.1:0-2511 GCA_964550385.1 uncultured Lentimicrobiaceae bacterium
ACCGGATACTCCTTTGCTATTCCGGCCAATATTGTGCGTAAGGTGATGGCCGATCTGAAGGAGTTTGGTGAGGTGCAGCGTGCTGTCATTGGTGCCAGCATCATGGAGGTCGACAGCAAGCTTGCCGAGGAAAAAGGTCTTTCAAAGATCAGGGGAGTTTATATCGCCGGTGTTAGTGAAAAGGGAGCTGCCGAAAAGGCCGGACTGGAAGCCGGTGATGTGATTCTAGACGTGAACGGACTGAAAGTGAACAGCAAAAGCGAGCTGCTTGAACTCATTGGCAGGCAGCGCCCGGGCGATAAAGTGAAATTACTGGTGGATCGCAGCGGAAAAGAGAAAAGCTACACGGTAACGCTGCTGAATGCCAAAGGGAATACCGATGTAGTTACACGTGAAACGCAGGACGTTACTGCCCTGCTGGGAGGTGGTTTTGCCCAGGCATCGTCAGAGGAACTTGAAAGACTGGGTTTGTCATATGGCATTAAAGTGGTAAGCCTCGAAGCCGGCAAACTCATCTCCAGCGGTATCCGCGAAGGATTCATTATTACCAGCATCGACAACAAGCCCATGAAATCGGTGGATGATCTGGTCAATTATCTGAACGCCAAAAAAGGGGGCGTACTCATCGAAGGGGTTTACCCCAACGGAATGAGGGCTTACTACGGCTTTGGCCTTTAGGCAATTGCCACATAGTATCAGGAAATGAACATTCCTGTTGATAAATTGTATGTATCTATAAGCAACCTGTTGGCAAAAAGATTTGTCTTATTCATTAAACCGAAGCAGGTTTTTGCAGTCATATTCAGGATAAGGGGGTAAACACTATGAGGCAACTCAAAATCAGCAAATCGATTACAAACCGCGATACAGCATCGCTGGATAAGTACCTGCAGGAAATTGGCCGGGAGGAGCTTATTACGGTAGATGAGGAGGTTGAGCTTGCTCAGCGCATTCGCCAGGGGGATCAGAAAGCCCTCGACCGGCTCTGCAAGGCAAATCTCCGTTTTGTGGTATCGGTTGCCAAGCAATACCAAAACCAGGGTCTCAGTCTTCCCGACCTGATCAACGAAGGGAACCTGGGTCTGATCAAGGCAGCTCAGCGCTTCGATGAGACCCGTGGATTCAAGTTTATTTCCTATGCCGTGTGGTGGATCCGGCAGTCGATCCTGCAGGCTCTGGCAGAACAATCACGCATTGTAAGGCTTCCTCTCAACCAGGTGGGATCCATCAACAGGATCTCCAGACAGTCCTCCATCCTGGAGCAGAAACTCGAGCGTCTTCCTTCTGAAGATGAACTGGCAGAGGCACTGGATCTGCCCAAGGAGAAAGTGTCGAAAGCCATGGGAATCCACATGAAGCACGTTTCCATGGATGCCCCCATCGGCGGTGAAGAGATGAATATGTTGGATTTTATGGCCAATCCCGACACCCCTGAAACCGATGAGAACCTGATTCGTGAGTCGCTGCTGCAGGAGATCCACCGGTCGCTGGCGTCATTGTCGGAAAAAGAGCGCGATATCGTGAGCATGTACTACGGCATAGGACAGTCATACGCCCTTACCCTCGACGAAATCGGAGCCAAGTTCGACCTCACCCGCGAAAGGGTACGGCAGATCAAGGAAAAAGCTCTGCGGCGCCTCAAACACAAATCGCGCAGCAAGCTTCTTAAGGCGTATCTGGGGCAGTAAATTTGTTGAATGATGGATGCTTAAGGATCCGGATTATCGGATTTGGGGTGTGTCGTTATGCCGGTTTTGCCCTGCTGATTACCTTTTTTTGAGCGAGTAAAACTCTTTGCGCGCCATGGTGCTCGACTGAGGCATGACTGCATCATTGGTTTCAATAAAAGAAAGGGAGAGTCCCTGGTTTAAGGTCTGGGTAAAAGTGGTGTGGGTGGAGTAACCTGTCTGATCAATTCCCCATACCATAAATCGAAGAAACTCCGGATCGGTATCCCAATAGAAGAACTTTGAGTTTTTTATCTTCCCGAAGGCATTTGTGTAGTTAAAAAAATCCGGCGGAAAGTCGATCCGGTTTTCATTCTGAATGCCCGATGAGTTGAGTGATAAAATAATAACTCCGGGATCAGAATAGGTAGCTGTAGAAGAAATATTACCCAATGAATCGTAGGTGGTAATGTCAACGCGCAGCACGTCATAGGTTCCTGCAATTTTTCCCCGGGCAGCCGATAAAATATCGGCGGGTTCTTTGGAGCATGAATACAGGAATGGGAGAAGTATAACAACTATTGCAATGCGTTTCATGGCGTTAATCTTTTTTGGATTGATAAAAAGGGGCCAATCTTGCAATCAGCGTAAACTTCCAGCCGGCATAGCCGAACTTAACTCCTGGCAGGATGCCGGTATAATAGGCATTGTAAGTATTTTGGTCGTTCCAGTTTTCCGGCAGAAAAATATGGGTATATCCGTCATCAAAAACACCCATGTTCTTTGGACCCACATTCGACATAAAGAAATCCCTGTAACCTTCTCCCACTGCCTGTCGTTCCCT
>CAZJZF010000482.1:0-2506 GCA_964550385.1 uncultured Lentimicrobiaceae bacterium
TCAAGCTCGATGTGGAATCCTGGTCCACTTTTAGTTCCGGAACATACAGGTTAACAGCAGTAACGAAATCCTGCATGAGGTCGTTGGCAAAATATTTCCAGCAGGCACTTACTGAAGAATCCTCCAGGTTATGGCTGTAGGCAATCATGTCCAGATTGATCATGCCGGCCATATTGATTACGTTCACTGCGCTGTCGACAAAGGCTTTACTTCCCCAGAGGCCCACCTCTTCGCCCGAGAAGAGCACCAGGATCAGCGATTTTTCGATTTCATAATCTTGTAAAACACGGCCCATCTCCAGCACGGCAGCTGTACCCGAGGCATTGTCATCAGCACCGGCACCGGCCAGCACCGCATCGTAATGGGCACCCATCAACCAGTACTCATTGGGGGATTGTGTACCATACCGCATACCTACCACATTGGGTGGTGTATTGGGCTTGTAATAATGGAAGAATACCGTGTCCATTCCATACCCTTCCAGTTTATGTTTCAGATATTGAGGCGGAACGGCACTGTTGCTGGCAGTAACCCGGTCCATCGTCTGCATTTCAGCGATGGTGGCAAAAATGGTATCAGCCTTCACCGACTGCACAATGGGCTGGATCCAGGGATTTTGCGAAAAAGCATTGAAGAAGCTGAATAACAATACAATGATAAAGAGGGTTGATCTCATGGCAGGATGAATAGAATTTTCCGGGTGTTTTCCCGATGTTGCCACAAAATTAACAATTTTGGGGTTCAGTTAATGCCTTAGATTTGATATAAGCCCCTTTGCCGGCATCCATCCCCTATCACTCATAACTCATCACTCATAACTCATCACTCATAACTCATCACTCATAACTCATCACTAACTACTGTCCCCTTTGAACTGTCCCCTTTCTACCCCCTGTACCTTACCCACTTCCACAACTCCTTGTAGGTAGGCTTTTTGCCGTACATCAGGATGCCGGTGCGGTAGATTTTCGCAGCGAGCCAGATGGCACCGAAGAATGAGGCTATCAGAATCAGCATACTCAGTGCAAGCTCCCAGGCAGGTACACCAAACGGAATCCGCATCATCATGGTAACCGGAGAGGTGAGGGGTATCATCGAGAACCAGAATGCCACCGGTCCCTGTGGATTGTTCATAATGAACGACGACATGACGATAGAAAGGATCATGGGTATCGTAACCGGAAGCATAAACTGCTGTGTGTCAGATTCACTGTCAACGGCCGACCCGATGGCTGCAAACAGGGCGCTGTACATCAGGTACCCGAAAAGGAAGTAGAAAAGGAAGCTCAATAGGATGGTAACCACCGGAATCCGATCCATTACACCATAAACTGCCTCCATCATGGCGTTTGTATCCTGGTTTACGGCCATGTTCTGTCCGGGGGTGAGCCCGGCACCCGGAGGAGCAAACTGCTGCTGAATCGTGTTGTCTGGCGAAAAACTATCGGGGAAAGCCACGGCAACGAAACCCACAATAACAACGGTAAACACTATCCAGAGCAGGAATTGGGTCAGCCCTACCATGGCAACACCAACAATTTTTCCCATCATCAGCTGGAAAGGCCTGACCGAGGAGACAATCACCTCCACAATGCGGCTGGTCTTCTCTTCAATCACCCCACGCATTACCTGTGCACCGAACATGAAGATGAAAAAGTAGATGATCATGCCGGCCACCATCGAAAGGATGGAGAGCTCAAGGGGATTTCCTTCGCTATCGGTCTGGTTGTCAATCAGTCCTACATCCACCTTTATTTTGCGTGTTTCAAGCTCCTGTTTTGTAATTCCGAATTCGGCCTTAAGCTGGATTTCGTCCAGGATATTTTGCATCTCCGAGCGGATATACTCGATGTTGGAGATGCCAATCTGGCTTTCGAAAAAAATCGGTGCGTTTACCTTCGAAACCCCTTCACGCATGATATACAACACCCCATCGGAAGCTCCATTTCGCGCCGAATCGCGCGCTATGGCTACTTTAGCCTCAGAATATTCAAAACGGAGTGAGCTGGTTTCCCGTATTTTATCCTTAAAAAGTCCTGTTTCGTCTACTACGGTAAGGGTATACACCTTATCAGATTGCTGCCCCAGGTATACCGGCAGTACCATCACCGCAGCCATCAGAAGTGGCCCAAGGATGGTCATGATGATGAACGATTTCTTCTTTACACGGGTAAGATATTCTCTTTGAATAATGAGCCAGACCTTGTTCATGGAGATGGGATTATTGGAGGGTTGATGGATTGTTTTCCTGTACCAGCCTGATGAAGATATCGTTCATCCCGGGCATCATTTCTCTGAATCCTTTTACCTGCCCAAAAAGCATAAGCTCTTGCAGCAGATGATTGGGATGGTCGTTGGGGGCAAGCTGAACTTTTAGTTTCATGCTTCCGTTAACCTGCTCCGATTCCAGGACAGAGAAGTCCCGGGGCTGGAAAGTGGTTTCAGGATGGTTGGGTGCCAGATCAATCTCAAAGATATTCTGGCTGAACTGTTTTCTCACCTCATC
>CAZJZF010000483.1:0-2496 GCA_964550385.1 uncultured Lentimicrobiaceae bacterium
CGTTTCAGCATCATGTCAGTACGCGGATGCATCGGCAATACCACGGGCAGTGTTTCTGCCAGATCTGCCAGGGAGGCAAAAACCGAAGCCAGCACCGCACGGTTATCAGTGGTGAAAGGACGGTGCACAGTTGCCAGTATAAAATCTTTGGCTGGAATGCCCTGCGGGGCTCTGGCATGAGGGGCAAACCTGAGGGTGGCATCCAGCATTACATCTCCGCTAACGATGATTTCAGATGAAAATGAACGGAATCCTTCTGCTTCGAGATTCCGCAATGCTGCTGTGGTCGGACAGAACAACCACCGGCTGATCCGGTCCGTAAGGATGCGGTTCACCTCTTCGGGCATCTGCATATCAAAAGAGCGCAGGCCAGCCTCCACATGGGCCACCGGAATGTGCAGCTTGGCAGCTACAAGTGCTCCTGCCAAAGTTGAGTTTGTATCGCCATAAACCATCAGAGCATCAGGTCTCTCCTTCTGCACTACCTCCTCCAGCAATTCCATCATCCTGCCGGTCATGGCTCCGTGCGAAAGGGTGTGCACACCCAGATGGTAAGCAGGCTCAGGAATCTGCATCTGCGAAAAGAAAATTTTGCTCATCGGGTCTTCGAAATGCTGGCCTGTATGCACCATCACCTCATTGATCCTTTCACCCTTTCCGGCGAAAGCGGCACTTACAACTGCCGCCTTGATGAACTGCGGCCTTGCCCCAACGACGGTAACGATCTTCATGCTTTGTTCAGGATTTTTGCTTCGGAACTTTCCAACAAACGATACACTTCCAGGAGTTTCTGCCGTTCCACAGACCATACATAATGCTCGCGGGCTGCTTTGATGCCATTGGCTCCCATGCAGGCTGCCAGCTCAGGGTTATCCAGCAGATATCGGATAGCCTCCCTGATTTGCTCAACATTCAGAGGATCCACTGCAATACCACATTCATACTTTTCCACGATTTCTCGCCAGGAAGGAAAATCAGAAATTACCACCGGTATTCCTGACAACATATATTCAAAAAGTTTTGTGGGAATGGCATCCAGATAATTGGGCACCGGATGCATCAGGTTCAGACCCATGGCAGCGTTGCCCATTATGCGTGCAATACCGGGCCTGTCTACAACACCATGGTAGATCTTTTTCTTCCAGCCGGGCAGTTTGCTCAGATGCTGGAAGAAATCGCAGGAGTCAACTACGCCGGCAAGGTCAAGGATAACATCGAGGTCGCCGATGGCTTCGATCATCTCCCTTGCCCCCCGGATGGCAGAGATACCACCGGCATAGCAGAGATGTGGCGGGTAGGGCTTTTTGTTGCTGTCAACAGGCGTAAACTCCTCATGTAGCGGATAGTTGCGCACATCAATAGTGTTCTGATTCAGACGGATAAATCTGTCGGCGATATGAGGCGTGGCGGTAATGATAAAGTCGAGCCTCCGCGCCACACGATTTTCAAACCGTTCTGTCATTGAGGCCAGCGGACGACGCAGTTTGCCGGGGATCCAGAATTTCGAAAGAATCTGACGGGGCAGGTCTTCGTGAACGTCGTATATCACTTTGATACCCTTGCGTTGCAACTTCCGGGAAGTCCTCAAAAGGAACTCGGGGTCATGGAAATGGACTACCTGCGGTTTCCTTTTGAGGACTTCGGCAGCCAGGGCATACGGGGCCCTTACCATCCTGCCGGCCCGGGTGCGGAAATGCACCGGTACAAACACCACCTGTACCCCTTTTTCTTCATAGTCAGTCCCATGGCCCACCACAAAAAACGTGACCTGATGGCCTTCTGATGCCAGCGACACACACTCCTTGTGGAAGATCCGGATATCGGTAGCAGCGTGGGCAGTGGTAACGTGACAAACTTCCATAGACCGGTTTGGTTAGAGACAATGTGCGTCTTCAGCCGGCAAGGCTTATAGTATGCAAACCTACAACAAATTTACAAAACCCTGATCTTTCTATCGTATTTCACTGCAATACTGAGGATTATCAACCAATAGATACTATAGAAAATGAGATTCAGCACAGTGAAGACTCTGAAAAAATCCTCCGGAGGAAGGTAACTGAAAAACGACAGCGACAGGATGGCAAGAAAATACATCACCTGCCAGATTGCTCCGATGCGGATTTTTTCGAGGGCGATGATGAGGGTACTCAGGGGCGATACCACAAACGGAATCATAAATGCGGGCGCCAGGATGGCGGCCCAAGCCCCCGCTGTTCCCCATGATTTTCCAAAAAGGAAAGCAAACAGGGGCTCACCGGTAAGCATGAAAAAGAGTGCGATAGCAAAAGCGAACAGGGTAGTGTAGAATGACATGCGGAGAAATCCGGGCAGAACTCTCTGCTTCAGATTTCTCTGCTCGGCAAATTTTTGCAGCAGTACCTGCGACATGGCGGTAGTGATGAGGGCCAGGGGCAGAGCGAGCACCTGTCGGCTCAGGTCGAACTGGGCTGTGGTTTCGGGGGTATAGAAACGGTTTACCATCAGCACCGGGATCAT
>CAZJZF010000484.1:0-2491 GCA_964550385.1 uncultured Lentimicrobiaceae bacterium
AGAGCGCTTGGCAGAAAGTATGTAAGAATGTCCCTGGGCGGCCTGCGAGATGACGCTGAGATCCGCGGTCACCGGAAAACCTACATCGGGGCCCTTCCCGGAAGAATCCTGCAAAGCATTAAAAAGTCGAAATCCTCCAATCCGGTGTTTGTTTTGGATGAAATAGACAAGGTGAGCGGAAACAACGTAAACGGAGACCCCTCCTCGGCCTTGCTCGAGGTACTGGATCCTGAGCAGAATACTGCCTTTTACGACAATTACCTGGAGATGGAATACGACCTGAGTAAGGTGATGTTCATCGCTACCGCCAATACCCTTACAACCATTCATCCTGCACTGCGCGACCGGATGGAAATCATCGACCTCTCCGGTTATCTTACCGAAGAAAAAGTGGATATTGCCAAAATCCACCTGATTCCCAAGCAACTGTCAGAACACGGTGTTAAGCCATCGGAATGTAAATTCTCCGATGCAGTGATCCGACTCATGATCGAGGATTACACCCGTGAAGCCGGTGTAAGATTGCTTGAGAAATGCATTGCCCGTATCGTCAGAAATCGTGCAAGAGATATCGTGGCTGGCACCCCTTTTAAGAAGAATACCCCTCTGCAGGAAGCCTCAAGAATTTTAGGGGTGCCTCTCTATCAGAAAGAATCAAGACTCAACGACCAGCTTTCGGGTGTGGTAACAGGACTTGCATGGACCCCGACAGGTGGCGAAATCCTCTTTATCGAAGCTACTGCCAGCAAAGGGAAGGGACTTCTGTCTATTACCGGAAACCTCGGCGATGTGATGAAAGAATCTGCCACCCTGGCATTCGAGTTCCTGAAATCAAATGCAAAGGAGTTTGGAATCGATCCCCAGGCGCTGGTCGAATCCAATGTGCACATTCATGTTCCTGAAGGGGCTACCCCAAAAGATGGCCCCTCGGCTGGGGTGGCTATGCTTACTGCCCTGGCATCCGTTTTTGTGCATAAGCTGGTTCGCAACGACCTGGCCATGACAGGAGAAATCACACTCAGAGGCAAGGTGCTCCCGGTGGGTGGTATTAAAGAGAAAATCCTGGCTGCCAAAAGGGCGAAAATTACCCACGTCATTCTCCCCGAAGCCAACCGCAAAGATGTTGAAGAAGTTCAGCCGATGTACGTCGAAGGCATTACATTCCACTATGTTGACAAAATGCGGGATGTTTTGGATATGGCTTTGATCTGATTCTCCTTAATCGGTTTTTTTTCATTCGTGTTTGGTTAAAAAAAACCGGTATATTTGCAGGGATGAGTACCATTGATCAAATAAAAGGATATCTCCGGAACAGGGTATTGCAAAACAGGCTCTCAGGCAGGCAGCGGAGAAGAGTCTCCGGTTCATTAACAACAGCCAATGAGGTTTTTGTGATATATGATGCTTCTGCAGAGAATCAGAATAAACTGGCAGAAGAGTTTTTTGCTGAGCTGAAATCGCTGGATATAAAGGTGAAATCCCTGGGATATGCAAAGTTTAAAATCGTTCCCCACTATTGCATTCCTCAGCTTACCCGCCAGTTTATCTGTAAAAAAGATCTGAATCTGCTAGGAATCCCTGCCCAACCCTACCTGAACGACTGCATCGATGAGGAATTTGATATCCTCATAAGCCTTGATATGTAGCAGGATCCTGTTTTCCAGTACATTGCCGCCCTTTCAAAAGCGAAGTTCCGCGTAGGATGGAATGATCCCCGGAACCTTCCCTATTATGATTTTCTGGTGAAAGGGAAGGATGGCGATCTTGCCGACTTTATCCGGCAGTTGTTGAATTATCTGACCATCAATAAAAACTAGCATGACAAAAAAGCCTTTTGCCGGAACGGGAGTAGCTCTGGTTACACCATTTCATAAATACGGTACTGTCGATTTTAATTCGCTCCGAAAGGTAATTGACCACACCCTGGCTGGAAAAGTTGAATACCTTGTGGTGCTTGGAACCACGGGCGAAACCCCTGTCATGTCGAAAGCAGAGCGTAATGCAGTGTGTGATTTTGTAATTGAAGCTGTGGATGGAAAGGTCCCTGTTGTGATGGGGGTAGGCGGGAACAACACCCAGGAAATCCTTGATACCATCAGCGAATACGATTTTAGCGGAATCGATGCATTGTTAACAGTTACACCGTATTACAACAAACCTCAGCAGAAGGGGCTGTATTATCATTTCAAAGCAATTGCATCAATCTCTCCTCTCCCCCTGATTCTTTATAATGTCCCCGGCCGTACCGGGGCAAATATGACTGCTGAGACCACTCTGAAGCTGGCCCACGAATTCAGTAATATCATTGCCATCAAAGAGGCATCCGGCAACATGGCGCAGATCATGAAAATCATCAAGGACAAGCCCGCCTGGTTTGAGGTGATTTCCGGCGACGACGCCCTAACCCTCCCGATGGTGGCAGCAGGTGCTACCGGCGTTATCTCCGTGATTGCCAATCTCTATCCCGGGGAGTACAGTGATATGGTACGGT
>CAZJZF010000485.1:0-2484 GCA_964550385.1 uncultured Lentimicrobiaceae bacterium
TTACTGAGATTCCATTGATTGCTATAGTATCAAAACAAGTTGCAAGGTTCATTCCTGACAGAAAACGTTCCATGCCCGGGATTGTATTACTGCTGAGGATATTCGGGATACCAATAGATGGAAAGGGATCCGGTACAATCCAATAAGAAGGAGTTTGTTTGTAACAATAGCTGATATCAGGTAAGGTACCTGTACCTGTAGGAGATACAACTCCTTTGACGTTGTTGCCAGATTGAAAATGATTGATTCCATTGAGATAGTACAATCCCAGTGGAAAAACGCTGACAGGAATTTCGTTACCCACAAAATTCAAACTGTCAGTTGCCGGATTGTTATTCATAAAGATGCCATACAGATCAGCCCGGTTCCTGAAAAAGGTGTTATGGGGTCCGTTTTTTCCATGCGAATCATCGATTACAATATTCTGTACGATATTACCCTCGAAGAGATTCAGGTAGGGGTAGTTGCCATGCAGAACGATATCACCCGCAGCATCAGCAGGAAACAGAGTATCTGTCCAGAATGGCTCCGTCGAGTAATTGTAACCAAAAACATTTCCGTTGGCACCCGACTGCAGCAATATGGAATGGCGTAATTTCCTGAAGATATTGTTTTCGACCAGACAATCACCGCTGGTGGCATTGACACAAACCCCGTATGCCTTGCCCCCTTCGCCATACGAATGACCCTCATGGAAATATGAGCTGCGGATGGTGATACCCGAAGACCTTCGAATATCAATATGGGCAAAATTGCATCGTTTACTTTCCACACCCACTACGCGACAATCCTTCGCAAAGTCGAAGGCAATGTTGGCGGTCTGACTGCCGGTGGAATCGACCCTGCGGATTTGCATACACTCGATACTTGCAGCCCGGCGGGGATGAATTCTGCGGATACGGGGGTTGAGGATTGGGTCATAATCCATCCGCAAAGGCTGATTCAGATAGAGCATATTCCCATCAACCGAATCGATCACCAGCATTTGTCCCAGGCTTTCCATAGCCCACGCTGAGGTCATGTGGAGCGTTCCATCCTGAATGAGTGCGGCAAAATCACCCGCCACAAAGAGGTTGCTGTCGGCCACCATGATTTGTTTGCTGTTCTTACCATATCCATTTACTACAGCAATAAAATTCCCTGCCGGATTTCCAGCCACAGATATTGCATCGTGATACTCTCCGGCATTGAACAATAAAATTGTGGAATCTGCACTGTAGCCGAGTAATGTAATACTGTCCGGTAGTGAAAAAAAACCATTGATAAGGTACACACCCGGAGGGAAATAAAGTGTGCTCCCAGTGCCACCCAGTGTCAACAAAGCAGCATTTATGGCCTGATAATTATCCGTAACACCATCACCGGCAGCGCCATAGTTAAGAACGTTAACCATATTTCCACCATGAGCTGAAAAATCATAATGATTCCCGGCAAGACTCCAGTCTGCCGTGCGAAACAGCGGAATAGTCTGCCCGTTAGCCTTGAATGAGATACCCGTAACGATTAAGTGCGCAAACGCTGTATAGAGGATTAATCGTGAAAATAAAGGGTACTTCTTATCTGCCCTGTGTGTAAACATGGTTGCTGTTTGTTTAATCTTTTCAGCCTTTACCTGACTTGCTTCAAAGGTAACCAAAAAACGCACACGCAAAATGCTCCAGCCCTGCCTCACTCGTACAACTCAATCTGGCTTGATTGCAATGAACAAAAACCGGCAATCCTAAAAAAACCGCCTGAAAGCGGTAAATGATCGTGTCAGCTGTTGTTATTGAAAAAATTGAGCAATAAAATCCCATTACCGGAATTTCCGGCATTGCACAGGCCTTCTCAGGCTTTTCTTGTATCGTGGTTTTTTGTCGGCATCCCGGAATTTATAGATCAGCATAACGGAGTAAGTATAATAACCATCCGAGAAAAAATTAAGCCGTGCACGGTCGGTAAGCAATTTATCACGGTAGGCAACACCATGGTCGATATAGTCGGTTGTGGAAATCGTATACCGGCCGGATAAGTATGCACCGAAGTTGCTGGAGAACATAAAACGCAAACCTACTTCAACAGGAATAATCCCCACGACAGTGGGTACCAGATCCAGAGTATCGATAGGGGTTTCAAAAATTCCATCTCTGGATACAGTGGGTACCTTGTCAGCATCATTGCCATCTTCAGGACTCATCCTGACGGTTCCATCTGACCAGAAATGATATGGGCTACCAAGTGGATCCATTAAATCGGCATACGATTCAAAGTTCAATAATCCCACTCCAAAATTAATATAGGGCCTTATCTGCACAGGTTGGTTACACGATGCCAGCGGGGAAAAAACGAAGGAATTCGAAATTTCAAATGACCTGAAATCTGATTTGAAATCCATATAGGAAAATCTGCCTGCCAGTTTTTCTGCGAGGGTACCACCTGAAAAAGTCGCCCTCAGAATATACCAGCTTGATAATTTTCCTTCAAACAAAAGAGAATAACCACCGG
>CAZJZF010000486.1:0-2483 GCA_964550385.1 uncultured Lentimicrobiaceae bacterium
CGGCCATGGCGCCGCCCATGCCATCAATTTTTTCAATGTATTCCATGGCTTCCTCGAGAGAGAATTTGATGGCGGGAGCCAGGAGGATCTTGTCGTCGGAGCCGCTGGCCCGCATGTTCGTAAGCTTTTTGGATTTGGTGACGTTGACAATGATGTCGTCGGCACGGTTGTTTTCGCCAATCACCTGTCCGGCATACACCTCCTCTATCGGTTCGATGAAGAAGCGCCCGCGATCCTGCAGCTTGTCAAGCGCGTAAGCGAAGGCAGTTCCCGACTCGAGGGCAATAAGGGATCCGTTGCGGCGGGTGCCAATTTCACCTTTCCAGGGCTCGTAATGATGGAACCTGTGGGCAATCACCGCTTCCCCTTCGGTGGCGGTGAGCAGTGCGTTGGTAAGGCCAATAATGCCGCGGGACGGGATTTTGAACTCCAGGATCACACGTTCCGTTTTGTGAATCATATTCTGGAAGTCGCCCTTCCGTTTGGTTACATGCTCTATCACGCGACCCGAAAAATGCTCGGGCACCTGCACGGTAAGCAGCTCTACCGGTTCACATTTCTGGCCGTCGATTTCGCGGATGAGCACTTTGGGCTGACCGATCTGGAACTCGTACCCTTCGCGCCTCATGGTCTCTATCAGGATGGAGAGGTGCAGGATACCCCTGCCAAAAACCAGCAGTTTCTCGGGCGATTCGGTCTCTTCGATCCTGAGCGCCAGGTTTTTCTCTGTTTCCCTGAATAACCGCTCGCGCAGGTGCCTGGAGGTGACGTACTTGCCCTCTTTGCCAAAAAATGGCGAAGTGTTGATGGTGAAGAGCATGCTCATGGTAGGTTCATCCACGGCAATGGGGATAAGTGCTTCAGGGTTTTCGGCATCGGCAATGGTGTCACCGATGTCGAAGCTCTCAATGCCCAACAGAGCTACAATCTCCCCTGCTGGTACTTCGGTTTTGATTTTCTCCTTGCCAAGCCCTTCAAAGAGGTACAACTCCTTGATGACCGATTTCATCACCGATCCGTCCCTTTTCATCACCACCACCGGGCTGCCGGCTATAATGCTGCCGCGGTGCACACGCCCCACGGCAATCCTTCCGAGATAGGATGAGTAGTCGAGCGAGCTGATCTGCAGCTGCAGAGGCCCTTCGAGGGCGACCGGAGGGGCAATTTTGTCGATAATTACATCCAGCAGGTAGCTGATATCGGTGGTCTCATTCTCCCAATGGTCCGACATCCAGCCATGCTTGGAAGAGCCGTAAACGGTCGGGAAGTTGAGCTGGTCTTCGGTAGCTTCGAGGCTGAACATCAGATCAAATACTGCTTCATGCACGCCATACGGATCGCAGTTGGGTTTATCCACCTTGTTAATCACCACAATGGGTTTCAGGTTCAGCTCCAGGGCTTTCTGCAATACAAAACGGGTTTGCGGCATGGGCCCCTCGAAGGCATCCACCAGCAGCAGCACACCGTCGGCCATGTTCAGCACACGCTCCACCTCACCCCCGAAATCGGCGTGACCCGGAGTATCAATGATGTTGATTTTTATCCCTTTATATCTTACCGATACGTTTTTCGAAAGAATGGTAATGCCTCTTTCCCGCTCCAGATCATTCGAATCGAGGATCAGGTCGCCCATATCCTGGTTTTGTCTGAAAAGTTTTACCTGGTACAGTATTCTGTCGACCAGTGTGGTTTTGCCATGATCTACGTGTGCAATGATGGCAATGTTTCTGATATCCGTCATCTCCAATTTACCCCCTTTTTAATGAGGGCGCAAAGGTACTCTAAATTCTCCAGCGGGGTGTTTACATATTGTTTACACCTTTTAGAACAGTGTTAACACAAGCAATACCGTGATAAAGGTACTTTTGTTGCAACCTTAAAACTACACGTTATGAAAAAAGCACTAGCTATTGCCGTACTCCTGACCCTGAGTCTTGGGATGATGTCGTTTACCCATCAATCGCAAACGCCCAAAGGTCCGGTTATGACCTTTGAAACTCTGGTATACGATATGGGAAACATCAACTGGTCGCAGGTAAGAAATGACGCCGGCAAATGTGAATTCAAGTTTACCAACACCGGCGATGAGCCCTTGATTATTACGGGTGTAAGAGCCGATTGCGGTTGCACTACCCCCAATTACACACAAGAGCCTATACTTCCGGGTGCCAGCGGAAAAATCTCTGTACAATACGACAACAGCCGTGTGGGCTATTTCAATAAAGGCATCACGGTTAACACCAATTCAAATCCCAATACCCTGCGTCTAACCATCAAAGGCAATGTGGTAAAGGATCAGGGGGCAGCTCCGGTGAATCCCGCTAACCCCACTGCTCCTACCGCAAAATAGTCTTTGGCAGGTTGTAAAAAAATTCCAAACTTTGTCCCGGCTTCCCGCCGGGATTTTTTTCTATCAACCCAAAACCAAACCTGTATGCCATCCATATCCAAAAAAGGGCACCTGATGCCCGAATCGCCGATCC
>CAZJZF010000487.1:0-352 GCA_964550385.1 uncultured Lentimicrobiaceae bacterium
ATACTCAGCCTTTCATGATAATAAGCCCGCAGTATAGTTTTGCAAGGCTCACCTATCAACTCCAGACTCGATTGCAGATTGTCAAACTCCCGCTCCCGGGCAACAATTTCCTGCATCTCAGCTCCTTCCTCCTCAGCCAACTCTTCACCCGACAACTCCAACAAAAACCTTCTGCGATCTTTCAATGTTGCCAGCCAAAGGTTGCGGGCAACCGCATACAGAAAAGTTCCTACAGAAGAACTCAGTGCAAAGCTTCCTTCCTGCAACTTTTCATACAGAATGATGAATGCCTGCTGATAAATCTCTGCTGCATCATCTTCATCTCCCATGTTGGTTTTTACAAAATGTGAAA
>CAZJZF010000487.1:362-2483 GCA_964550385.1 uncultured Lentimicrobiaceae bacterium
CGATGGGTAATGAGTCCTGTATAGTTTCCCAACTGCAATATTATCACCTGAACGTACCTTCTCAAGGATATGCACCTCCTCTATCCTGTCTCGCTCCTCCTTCATCTGGCTTTGTTTATTGACTTGTTTAAAAAAAGTAACCCAATAAATCTGTATAAATCTGATTTTCAATTATCTATAGAAATCAATATTTTTTTTCAAAATTATGCATTTTTTTTGGGTTACCTTTTCTTCCCCGGGCAATGAATGAATGTAAAGATCTTTTTTTTCTTTTAACCAAAACACAAAAACCGAAATGAAAAAAGTTATCGTTTCTTTAGCAGTTGCAACTGTTTTCGCAATGTCTTTCGTGGCTTGCCAGCCTAAAACCGAAACCGAAGAACCCGTTCAGGATACTGTAGCAGTTGAACAACCGGTGGTTGAAGAACCCGTTGCTGAAACTCCTGCTGAACCTGTTGCAGAAACTCCTGTACAGTAATTTTTTTAAGGGTTGTGTGTTCTCCACTCAACCCTTTCCTTTGCTAACCCGTCTTCTTACAGACATATATTCAGTTCTTTAATTTTCAGTAATTAATTGGTTTTACAGCAGAACAGGCAGGTTGCATCCGCATACCTGCCTGAACTGTTTTATACCCTTTCGTGGTTTCAACCCGCCAATGGCAGTATTATTCCTGGCTATAAGCCCTTAGTGTATGGAGAATTACAGAGGTGATGTGTGCCATATTGGCATAATCGAGTTTGTCGGGTGTGTCACGTGGGGTATGGTAGTCAGGATGCAGCCCGGTGAAATAGACCAGGATCGGGATTCCGGCATCAGCAAAATTTTTGTGGTCGGAGCTGATTTTATAGGTAAATCGTGTCAACAAACCCGGAGTTCTGTCGATCCGGAACCCTGTTTTGCCCCTGGCAGCAATCTTACTCTCCTTTACCCCTTTTCGTGCTCTTTTTCCCTTGCTTAACAGATACACCCCCGGTTTCGCGGCCTCACGGTATTGTGCCTGATCCGACATATTCCCAGCTATCGCCCTGATCATCCCATACTTATCACTCCGGCCTATCATATCCATATTGATATTTAATAAAGTGCTGTCCAATGATATCAAATGGCTGTTCACGAAGTACTCCGAACCCAGCAAACCCAGCTCCTCGGCAGAGTAGGCCACAAAAACAATGGTGCACTCGGGAGGATTTCCCTCTCTGGCTTCATCTGCCAGTGCCGATGCCAGCTCAATAAGTGCTGCCGTGCCTGATGCATTGTCATCGGCACCCGGATGGATCTTCTGATCCACTTTACCCAAATGATCATAATGTGCAGTGACCACGATATACTCTTCCGGCCGGGTTTTACCTGTAATCTTTGCTGTCACGTTTTCCGTAAACAACCTTTCGGATTCGGGATAACGGACCTTTGTCCTATACGTCCCCGGAATCGATATAATACTTTTTTGTTGCCTGAGGATCTGATCCCAGGTTTCCCGTACTGCTGCCGTGGTGCCTGTAATCCGCATGAAATCACTATCATACATCAGAACAATGTTGTATGGGAAGGAAGCCTCATTCAGCATTACCGCCAATCTGTGCTGAGGAGTTTGATTTCTCAGCCGCCAACTGCCAACCCGGTTGGAAAATTGAACCTGCGATCGGTACATGGCTCCGGTGCTGATCAGAATAACGAAATGACTGAATCCCTGTCCGGCATACCAGGTAATAAGCTCCCTGGCATGCCCGGGATTTTTGGGTACCAAAACCAATGAAGCTCTCTTTGCATCTTCCGTCCACAGGGATAGTTTTCTGTTACCGGCATATTTCATCTCCATGTTCTTAGGCCATTCGGTAGTGTCGGACCGGATCATCCATGATTCAACACTCTCCACCGATCCCTCTATGCGAATCTTATGAAGAATAAATGGCTGAAAATAACCGCTGTCCCCTGCAGGTTCAAGTCCTGCATCCCGGAAGGATTTTTCCAGATACCGCGCCGCCTCCTTCTGCCCAACCGTACCACTGCCTCTGCCCTCCAGCTCCATTGATGCAAGATAGGCCACATGCCCTTTCAATCTTGCACCCAGCAATGAATCCTGTGCATACATATTCCGGTATCCTGTGAACCCGGCAATTAAC
>CAZJZF010000488.1:0-2481 GCA_964550385.1 uncultured Lentimicrobiaceae bacterium
ATGAATCTGAATATCAACGATCTAATGACTCCGCAAGAAATTAGTTAGATGGAAATTGCGCTGAAATTTCGCTGAATGACGCTGAAACAATAAAACTTTTCACTCAAAACAAAAAAAATAAATTCTCTTCTGCGCATTTCTGCGTAATATCAGCGTATTTCTGCGTGAAACAATAATCTGACTTGATCAAAATCATATAGCAAAATGAGTATATCAGAAATCATAAACACCTCTGGCAAAACCCTCTTCTCCTTCGAAATCCTGCCACCCAAAAAGGGTGATACCATAGAATCCATCTACCAGACCATCGAGCCGCTGGCGGAGTTCAAACCGGCATTCATCGATGTAACCTACCACCGTGAGGAGATCATCTACAAACCACGTGAAGGGGGCTTGCTGGAACGCGCAGTAGTGAGAAAGAGGCCCGGAACCGTAGGGATTTCGGCTGCCATTAAATTCAAATATGGCATCGAGGTGGTTCCGCACATCATTTGCGGGGGATTCATCAAGGATGAGACAGAAAACGCCCTCATCGACCTTCATTTTTTAGGCATAGATAACCTGCTGATTATCAGGGGCGACAACCTGCCGGGGGAGCGAGTATTCCGACCCGATCCTGCCGGCAATGCCTTCGCCATCGACCTCATCCGTCAGATTACCGACATGAACCGGGGAAAGTACATCGACGAAGAGCTGATCAACCCCTCTCCCACCCGGTTTGCCTTTGGTGTTGCGGGATATCCGGAGAAACATGCCGAAGCACCAAACCTTGAGACAGACCTGAGGTACCTGAAGGAGAAGGTGGATGCCGGAGCGGAATACATTGTAACCCAGATGTTTTTTGATAATCGCCATTACTTTTCCTTTGTGGAACAATGCCGGAAAGCAGGCATCGACGTGCCGGTGATTCCCGGGTTAAAACCGATTACCACCCGCAACCAGCTTACCATGTTGCCAAGAACCTTCAATATTTCGATACCCGACGATCTGGTGAATGAGATTGAACGCTGCAAGAGCCCTGAGTCGGTGAAAGCGGCAGGGATCGCCTGGACCCTGACCCAAAGCAGGGAACTGATGTCTCAAGGTGTTCCTGTACTGCACTATTTCACCATGAGCAAACCCGACAGCATTGCAGAGATTGTAAGGGAGATCTTCTGACGGTTTTCAGGATTCAGGTTGTATATTTGTCTGATATTTAACACATCAGACCATGAAACCAACCAAATTGTTGATCATTGTGGCGTTGGCGCTTCTGAGCGCTGCGCTACCGGCTCAGGAGGGAAGTCACTTCGCAGCAGGTTGGAACATCGATAAGTTTTTCAATACCAAAGCTCTCCAGCTCATTGTGAATGACTTCAACAGTCACTATTCGGGCAATGGCTTTACCCTTCAGCAGCCTCTTCAGGCTCCCAACACCCTCAACGGTATATTTTTAGGCCTTAAATACCAAAACGATATGGTTGTGATGGGGATCGACCTGCACAGTCATTACGCAAGAAGTATTGCAAAATATACAGATGCCTCCAACCTACCGTTTACCCGACAACTGAGAGTAACCCGCAGTGGTTTCGCCATGGGTTTTGGGTGGTACCTGGTTCATGAGAAACAATTCCGGATGGGTCCTTTGTTTTATTTATGTGCAGAACAACTGATGATTTCAACGAGGTGGTCTGCCCGATGGATTGAACCGGACAAAGACATGCCGATAGATGTCTTCTATTTCTCCAGCATGATCAAATATCCCATTTCTGTGGGTGGCAAATCCTTCCAATTCGACCTGATTCCCTATTTGCAGTTGCCCTTCTACCGGATAAAACTGGCAAAACTGAACAACAACCTGAACGAAGGTTATGCAAAGGTTTACGATGAATCTGATATGAAAATGAGGATGATGTCATACGGACTTATTATCACCCTTAATTTTCGTAAGAAAAAGTACTAAAAGGGCAAGTGTTCCTCAATCCTCACAACATATCCTCTTTTTGTACTGTCCACAGTCCCCTGTCCCCTGTCCCCTAACCCCTTGTTTGATTAATCATCATAACTCCTATCTTTGTCTTCGGTCAGATGATCCCAATCGGCAACACCTGAAGGTTGTGTGTAATTGTCCGGCCCAAAACCATGGAGGATCATAGCCTGGCCATCACTCGTGAAAATGAAATCCTAACCCTTCGGCTGGAGGCGCTGCGTGAAGAGTATGTAGAGCTGTTTTCCCGCCACAGGGATATGGTCGAAAATGAATCGGTGATCCTCACCTCGCTGTACCTCCAGAAGCTGGGGCACCTGCAGCTGGAGGTGCTGCAGAAGCAAACCGAATCGGCACGGCTGAAGATGAAGATGCAGCAGATCCAGGCGGCGGTCAACCGCAATGAAACTCCCGATCTGGCAGCCATCGATGCAAATATCAACCGCCGGCTGGAGGAGTATCACAGGGAAATCGCAAAGCAGGCAGCCTCCCTGGATGCATCGCGCAAAGTGCTA
>CAZJZF010000489.1:0-2474 GCA_964550385.1 uncultured Lentimicrobiaceae bacterium
GGTGCTTATCCGTAAATTGGCTGCGACCCATCCGAAAAAAGTGCTGGATGTAGCCACAGGAACCGGCGACCTGGCACTGGCGACAGCAAAAAATACAGCTGCTCAGATTACCGGCACCGACATTGCGGGTAAGATGCTGCAAATCGCCGATAGAAAAGCTTCTGCAGCGGGGCTTGCCGACAGGATAAATCTGGTACAGGCCGACGGTGAATCGCTCCCTTTCCCGGACAGCGCATTCGACGCAGTTACCATTGCCTTTGGCATCAGGAACTTCGAAAACCCACTCGCAGGACTCCGGGAGTTTCACCGGGTGCTGAATGCCAATGGCACAGCACTCATTCTGGAGTTCTCGATGCCATCCTCCTCAATGGTTAAAATGTTGTACAGGCTTTACTTCGGAAAAATCCTTCCACTTATTGGACGATTGGTCTCCAGACACCCCGACGCCTACAGTTACCTTCCCGCGTCGGTCGACGCATTCCCTCACGGCCAAGCCTTTGCTGACCTCATGCAGAAAGCTGGATTTTCTCAGATTGATATCCGGAAACTCTCAGGAGGGATTTCCACACTCTACACCGGAAAAAAGGTTTAGATATAACTTTGCCTCCCAAAGCAATCATACCCGAATCTTTCGGGTTCTGTGTTGCCAACAACAGAATAAGGCTGTTCGATACTTCAGTACGCATCTGAACAGCCTCTAAGATTTTTTAGCGTAGGGGGAGATTCCAGACACTGGTGCCGAAAAGAATTCCAACAGGGATTTGGCGGATACAAATTATTTTGTACCTTTGCCCTCCATTTTCGAATGGCAGAAGCAATTAACATTAATTAAAAACAAATCAGATGATTAACAGGTATGAAACCGTTTTCATTTTAACTCCCGTTTTGTCTGACGATCAGATGAAGGAAACGGTAAAAAAGTTCGCTGATTTGCTCGTAAACAAAGGGGCAAACATCGTGTACGAAGACAATTGGGGGCTGCGAAAGCTGGCCTACCCGATTCAGAAGAAGTCGACAGGCTTCTACTACCTTATTGAATTTGAAGCCGAAGGCACTTTGATCAACGACCTGGAAGTGGCATTCCGCCGTGATGAGCGGGTAATCCGATTCCTGACCACCGTTCTCGACAAGCATGCCATCGCTTACAATGAGAAGAAGCGCAAAGACAAGAAACCTGAAGCCGTGGCAGAACAGGCCTGATGTGTAACCCTTAAAAACGAAAAAACATGGCAGAAAACGACAGCGAAATCAGATATCTGACCCCGATAGCCCTTGACACCAAGAAGAAAAAGTATTGCCGTTTCAAGAAGAGTGGGATCAAATACATCGACTATAAAGACGCCAACTTCCTGATGAAGTTCGTAAACGAGCAGGGAAAAATCCTGCCCCGGCGTATTACCGGTACCTCAATCAAATTCCAGCGCAAGATTGCCCAGGCCGTTAAAAAAGCCCGGCACATTGCCCTGATGCCGTACGTTGGTGACTTACTTAAATAAAGGAGGAGAAAGATTATGGAAATCATTTTAAAACAGGATATCCCCAGTTTAGGTTTCACCAACGACCTGGTAATGGTGAAAGATGGTTATGCCCGCAACTATTTGATACCGAAGGGATACGCTATTGTAGCTACCCCCTCGGCAAAAAAAGTACTGGCTGAAAACCTGAAACAGAAAGCCCACAAAGCAGAGAAAATCAAGCTCGATGCAGAAAGCATTGCCAAGGCCTTGGACGGTCTGCAGTTGCGCATCGCTGCCAAAGCAAGTACCTCTGGCCGCATCTTCGGAAGCGTTAACTCTATTCAGATTGCTGAAGCCATAAAAGCGCAGCATGGTTATGAAGTGGATCGCAAGAAGATTTTTCTCGATGGCGACAGCGTAAAAGACCTCGGCACCTACAGTGCAAGGATCAGGCTTCACAAAGAGGTGGATGCCATGATCACTTTCGAGGTGTTTGCTGAATAATCCAGCCAAAAAAAACAGAATGCCCGGCGAGATACTCTCCGGGCATTTTACATACCCCGAAATATGATACCAGCAGCCCGGCTCAAACAGGTGGCTTCGTTACAAGTGCCCAAATACCGCAACTTTTATAACCTCACAGTGGCTGAAGGGACACGATTGGTCAGGGAATTGTTGCTTACCGGCACAGATTACCCGGAGGCTTACTGTACATCAGAATGGGCCGAGACTCACACGGATCTCGCCGACCAGATGTTGAAAAAACTCACGGTGTGCAGTCCGAAAGAGATGGAGAGGATGTCGGGGATGAAAAGCCCCCAGGGGGTGCTTGCCGTAATTCCCGTGTCAAAGAATGCTCCGGATAAACATTGTCGTTTGACCATACTCTGTGACCGTATCAGCGATCCGGGCAACCTGGGAACCATCCTTCGCATAGCCGATTGGTTCGGGGCCGGACAGGTGCTTGCCACCGAAGGTTCGGCCGGATTCGATAACCCCAGGGTGATCCAGGCAAGT
>CAZJZF010000490.1:0-2468 GCA_964550385.1 uncultured Lentimicrobiaceae bacterium
TCAAAGGTGTTCTTTTCATGGATCGATACCGATACCAATACCTTTGTGGGTGTTACCGACAACATTAACCCCGACATCTGGTGCATGGGTTTTGATCCGGTGAACGACAAGATCACACCTGTTTACAATGTCACAGAAGGCACCAGTGGTGATGGAGCTGCCTATATGGGAACCATGTCAGAATTTGTATTCGGCACAACAGGTACATACAAAATACCCCTTGTGTATCAGGATTTTGACCCCGCTGCTCCTACAACTCCGGCTACTTTCTACTATGTTGACGGATTCACCATCATGGATGTGGATTTCACCTCCTCCATCAATGAAGCTGGTAAAAACAACATTGCTGTATCCCAGAACTACCCCAACCCATTCAGCGGCGCTACCACCATCGATGTGAACCTGCCCCAGGCTTCTCAAATGATGCTGACCGTAAACAACCTGATGGGTCAGGTGGTGTTTGCAAGAGACTATGGCTTTGTTTCTGCCGGTACCCACAAAATTGAATTCGGCAGTAACCTCAATGCTGGCATCTACACCTACACAGTGCAGGCCGGCAATGCCATGGTTACCAAAAAGATGATTGTTAAGTAAGCTTTCAATCCCCATTTTCAAAAGGCACTCTGGCAGCAGGGTGCCTTTTTTTCTTATTTTTACCCTCAATAATCTGAAATCTGATTTCCGTGTCCGATCCATCATTTAACCATCGAATAGCTCTCATTGGCACTGGCAACGTTTCCTGGCATCTGTGCCGGCTTCTTCAGTCAGCTGGCCTTGAGGTTGCTGGTGTTCTTACCAGGAACCGCCAAAAAGCGATGGGATCAAAGGTGGGCGAAACTTTCAACGTTCCCCTGTTCGATGATATCAATGTTTTGAAACAACAATCTGATATCATTATTATTGCCGTGAGCGATGCACACCTGCCACAAATGGCCCTAAACCTCTCAGGATACAGCGGTTTTGTCCTTCATACGGCCGGAAGTTGTCCGTTGTCTGTTCTAACAGAAAATGGCCTGAAAGGGGGTGTTCTGTACCCGTATCAAACCCTTACAAAGGGAAGAGCCCTTGCCCCTGCCGAAATTCCTTTTTGCATCGAAGCAACTGATCAGGAATGCTTTACAATGCTTCAACAAATGACCAGCCGGATCGGAGCCCGCTGCGTGCCGGTAAATTCCGGGCAGAGGCTTGTTCTCCATCTGGCGGCCGTCTTTGCCTGTAATTTCAGCAATCATCTGTGGGTTTTGTCCAAAGAAGTGCTCGATGATGCAAATTTACCTTTCGACCTTCTTCAACCCCTAATGAAAGAGACGCTGAACAAAGCACTCTCTGTGGGGCCTGCTGTTGCTCAGACCGGACCGGCTCTCAGACAAGATTTTTCAACTTTGCAAAAACATCTCGATTTACTGCAAGGCAATCCGGCGTTGGCCGAAATTTACCGGATCCTTTCAGAATCCATTATTCAGCACAAAAACCCTTAACGTGTCGAACTATAAAGAAAAACTGGCAAACATCAGCACTTTTGTATTTGACTACGACGGTGTGTTTACCGATGGCATTGTGTATCTGTCCGATAAAGGAGATCAGTTCCGTGGCGCCAACGCCAAGGATGGTTATGCCCTGCAACTGGCTGCCAGAAATGGTTATCGGATATGTGTGATCACCGGAGCCATGTCTGATGGCATTGTTGAACGGTTGAACAGACTGGGAATCAACGATGTATTCACCGGATCCTACCATAAATCCGATGTGTTCAGAAATTTCTGCCTGAACAACAAATTGCAAAGAGAAGAAGTGTTGGTAATGGGAGATGATATCCCCGATCTCCCACTGCTGCGGGAAGCATGGGTTTCGTGTTGCCCTTCCGATGCGGTGTGGGAAGTGCGTACCGCTGTGGATTATGTGTCACATTTTGCCGGTGGCAAGGGATGCGTAAGAGATATTATCGAACAGGTAATGCGACTTCAGGGCAAATGGATGAGGGATGATGCATTTATTTGGTAACGAAAAATCATGTTTACGGAGAAGCAATACTCACTAATTGAAAGCCATCTATGAAAAAATCCATATCTGCACTGTTGAAATATATTGCCGCTATTCTGCAATTAATTCGATGGCCAAACCTCCTGATTATCGCAGGTACGATGTTTCTTTTGCGCTATTATCTTATCAGACCCATGTACCTACTTGAAGGCATCGATTTGCAGATGCCTTTGTATCAATTTGTCATGCTCGTATTATCAGTAGTTCTGATCGCAGCCGGCGGGTATGTGATCAATGATTAGTTTGATGTTCGCATTGACGAATACAATCACCCCGGTAAGCCGGTTTTGGGTCGTATACTGGGGCTGAAGGTTGCCATCCCCCTGCACGCTACCTTAACGGCACTCGGTGTGCTCGCAGGTCTTGTGGTTTCGTACATGACCGGAAATATCAAACTTGTTTTCGTTCATTTGCTTGCGGGCCTTTTG
>CAZJZF010000491.1:0-2463 GCA_964550385.1 uncultured Lentimicrobiaceae bacterium
GAACCGCGGTCAAGCAGTACGATGGCATCCTTGAGACTGCTATGGTTTACCGCGTACAGTTCTTCAGGGGTAAGTTTCAGCCCCAGGCGCTGCATTTCAGCATAATTTTTTGAAAGGAGCAAGGGGATCCACATTCCTTCATCGGCTTTCACCCTTGAAATGGCTGACAGGAGTGCTGCACCGATCAGCATGGAAAGGATAATCTTCTTCATAATGAAACAGTTATAAATTTTTATTCAAACAGTTAATAGGATAATTTCCTACAGAAACTACCAATAATAAGGGGAGGCAAAGATAGGTAATCCAAAATGAATAGCAAATGACCGAAAAAGGGGTAAATAATATTTGTTCAGATGAAAAAGTGTTACTATTTTTGCAGCCCCAAATTCCCTACAGGGAAAACAAGAGACAAAAACGAGCAAGATGAACACATTGAGTTACAAAACGAAGTCGGCCAATCAGTCGATGGTAGAAAAAGAATGGTTGCTGATTGACGGAACCGACCAGGTAGTTGGGAGACTGGCATCGAGGATTGCCCTGGTATTGCGTGGAAAACACAAGCCTTATTACACCCCTCACGTTGACTGCGGGGATAATGTAATCGTAATCAATGCCGAGAAGGTAGTTTTCACCGGTGACAAGCTCACCGACAAGGAATATGTTCGCTACAGCGGCTATCCGGGAGGACAGCGTTTCAGGACCCCTGCGGAGATGTTTGCCAAGTTTCCTGAGAGAGTGCTGGAAAATGCAGTGAAGGGAATGTTGCCCAAAAACCGATTGGGAGCTGATTTGTTTCGCAACCTGTATGTATATGCAGGTCCTGAGCACAAACAGCAGGGACAACAGCCTAAAGAGTTTAACATCAATGAAATTAAATAAGAGATGGAAGTAATCAATACCTCTGGCAGAAGAAAGACTGCAGTTGCGAGAATTTATCTGAAGCCGGGCAACGGTGAGATTAAAGTAAACCGCAAAGACTATAAGACCTATTTCACTACTGAGATGCTGCACTATACAATTGAGCAGCCTTTCAAACTTACCGGCAACGAAGGAAAATATGACGTGCTGGTGAATGTAAAGGGGGGTGGATTCAAGGGGCAGGCAGAAGCAGTTCGTCTTGCCATCAGCAAAGCGCTCACTGAAATCGACCAGGAATACAGGCCCATTCTGAAGCCCGAAGGGTTACTGAGAAGGGATCCGAGGATGGTTGAAAGGAAGAAACCGGGCCAGAAGAAGGCCAGGAAGCGTTTCCAGTTCAGCAAACGATAGTCATTACAGATATTGTTTAGTATCCAAATCACTGAGACTCCTGTAAAAGGGCTACTCAGTGATTGTTTTTAGAGAAGGTAAACAAACAAACAAACCATGGAAAACAGAACCACATTTGAAGCGCTACTGGATGCCGGCGTACATTTCGGGCATCTTAAGAGGAAGTGGAATCCCAACATGGCTCCCTATATTTTTATGGAGCGCAACGGGATTCATATTATCGATCTGCACAAAACGATGGCAAAGCTCGACGAAGCAGCTTCTGCCATGAAGCAGATTTCGAAATCGGGTAAGAGGGTGCTCTTTGTAGCCACGAAGAAACAGGCTAAAGAGATTGTAGCTGAAAGGGTACGGAAGGTAAACATGCCTTTCGTAACAGAACGCTGGCCAGGCGGGATGCTCACCAATTTTGCCACCATCCGCAAAGCGGTCAGGAAGATGACTTCCATTGACAAGCTGATGATCGACAAATCGTGGAACAATATCTCCAAACGGGAAAGACTTCAGATTGCACGTGAAAGGGCCAAACTTGAGAAGAACCTTGGCAGCATTTCGGATCTGAACAGACTTCCTTCTGCCATTTTTATCGTAGATATCATCAAGGAGCACATTGCACTGGCAGAAGCCAGAAAATTGAGCATCCCCACCTTTGCCATTGTTGACACAAACTCTGACCCCAATCTGGTTGATTTCCCCATTCCTGCCAATGATGATGCAGCAAAATCCATCGCACTGATCATGGATGTTATGGTTCGTGCCATTGAAGAGGGTATGGCTGAACGGAAGATAGACAAGGACAGGAACATTGATGATGACAGGGGTGATGATGATCAGGATGAGATTCTGGATGAAATTCTGGAAGATGAGATTGAAGAGGAAATTGAGGATAGAAGTGGAAAAGAGGATGAAACCTCCGAAGAAAACCAAAACGAAGCATAAAAGCAATCAGATAAAATAAACTCAAAAGATTACCAACTTATGGCAAATATAACTGCAGCAGACATCAACAAACTGAGACAAATGACCGGTGCCGGTATGATGGATTGCAAAGCGGCCCTTATTGAAAACAACGGTGATTTCCAGGAGGCCATCGACTGGCTGCGTAAAAAGGGACAAAAAGTGGCCGAAAAACGTGCCGACCGTGAAGCCAACGAAGGATTTGTGTATGCCAAAACCAGCGACGACAACAGTTTT
>CAZJZF010000492.1:0-2458 GCA_964550385.1 uncultured Lentimicrobiaceae bacterium
TCAATTGCGGCTGACAGCGTTTTGAAATTTTCGGGATCGCCAAACCGGCGATAGATTTCCGACAGGTTATCAGTTCGAAACTTATTCCCAGTATGATGAATCAGCAGTGGGATTAACGGGGAAACGGTAAGAGCAGTTTGAAAATCTCCGGCTCGCCGTATGCCTGGCACTGGCAAATACTTGAGATAATCCTCGTCGCTGGTGGTGTCGAACATCCCGGCATCAACCACCATTTTGTGCACTTCAGGGGAATACCCTTTAGCCAGTAACACCCATAAACCCGCCTGTCCCAATGCTGCTATATTCAATTTCGGTTTTTTACCGCCATTTTGCAACTCTCCGGCTACCGTATGGTTCAAGTAGGATACAGCTGTAAGAATATCTTGCACTTGGTTAGCTACATCCGTGCGATTATAGGTTGTGTAGTAACGATATTTACCCGCCTGCTCGCTGAATTGCGTTCCGCGAAAATTCTTGAGAATAGCTACTGTATGCCCGGATTTTACGAGCATATCAACTAGTTCGCTTTTCCAGGTTACTGTTTGCGACGATACTAGTAATACGATCGAATCAGCTGGCTCGGCAGCGTTTCTGACTATAGTGATCCTAACCCTATCTTCCATACCTTTTCTGGATAGCGTTCTTTCTGTAATTATGGTGGAGGAGTCAGTTAGGTCTTCTGTGTTTACAACCTGAATGGGTTCTCTTGGATATTCAGCCATCAATGAAAAGTTGAACGTTGGTAGGAAGGTGTCTTTATATTTCTGAAGCTCTGCCAGGGTATTAGGCTGAAGGTTGATAATCTGTTTCCTCCTGCTCTCTATCAGATAGCCAGCTAATTGAGATTCGTTCAATTCATTTTCAGGCCTTTGCCGATTAAAAAAAACGAGCAATTCTGGGATGGATGGAATGCCGCCGCCCCTTTCCTTGATGGGGGTTGTTTCTGTTCGTCCCAACATCCAATGTGCGAACCAGCCATAAACAGCTTCCCGGCTTTCCTGATTGTAATTGTGAGGAGCATCAACCTGAATAGCTGCAATCTTGTCTTCGGCGTTTAACAGACGATAAATATTGCGAATGGCCGGGTATTCATCTTTTAACATGTTTTTAGTCCAATCGCCGGTTGCGGAAACCAGTAGCATCGGTCGAGGAGCCATCAAAGCGGCAAGCTCCACGTTATTTGTATCAATTCTCAGGTTGGGTGCGTTTTCACACAAGCTGCCACCTTGCATTGAAAAAGACACCATATTGACCGGAGAAGCTACTTTGATTCTTTCGTCTACTGCAATCAGCAAGAAGGTTTGCGTGCCACCACCTGATTCACCAGTGCAAGCGATGCGCTCTGTATCAACTTCTGGTAACGTGAGAAGGAAATCAATGGCCCGAATGCTGTTCCATAACTGAAGCCCAAGAAGATTAACGCTCCAGAGTGCTTCGCGCCGGGTGATATTGTGGTCGGCAAATTTATGAGTTATCGCTGAACTATCGTTGTAACCAACCATGTCGTAACTGAAAGCTACATAACCTTGTCGCGCAAAGCCAATGGCTCGCGCGGGGCCAGAATTTATCGATGTGTTTTCCAACCTTCCATATGCCCAGTGCCCGTGTGGGCATAATACAGCAGGAGCCTTACCGGAGATGTTCTTAGGTCTGTACAAATTGCCGGTAACATAAAAACCCGGATAACTTTCAAACATAACTTTTTCAACAGTGAAATCTCCGCGATCGAGTTTGTCGAAAATAACAGGTTTGATCGGTTGTTTATCCGGCATAGGTAACAAACCGGCACTGGCCAGAATTTGCCCTCGTAATTTGGAGGCTCTGCTTAACCATTCTTCCTTAGTGCGATACTCACCAAGAGAATAAGTTAGGTCAAGATGACGAATTATTCGTGTCCTTTGATCAGTTTCAGCACTATTTTGCCCATAGGCGAAGCCGACAAAAAAAATGACTCCCCAAAACACTATACATCCTATTTGTGAGACGTTGAGTTTTTTTATCATATACAGGATAGAACTTTGTGACAGTAGACCTAGTCATTGGCATCATCAGACACACGTGATGCCAATTGTTTTGCTGCATCTTCTCCAAGTCGCTCTCTAAGGAACTTAATGGAACTCTGATAGGCATCTTCAATCTGAAGCTTTCTATAATCTTCAAATTTTATCCACCTATCATCTATCAGAACTTCAAGTATACCGGTTTCAGGATTTTGCCTCGTTTGCAGAGCCATTTGCTTTTTCCTCATCAGACGTCGTATTCAGTTTTCTGTTTTATAAGGAGAAAAACGGCAGGGAGCTCTGATTCAGTTTTTATCCAGGGCTGACCGCAGGCTCGGCAACAATAATACGCCTGATTGTCATTCGCCCCAGACCCGCATATTTCCAGAAACTTAGAAATATAAGCTTCCGCTGCCTTTCCCTCAAGCTGGGAAAACCTCCCACAGTGACATTCTTCA
>CAZJZF010000493.1:0-2454 GCA_964550385.1 uncultured Lentimicrobiaceae bacterium
AACAGGGTACCTGCCGCCGAGGGGCAACTTGCAAATATCAAGCGGGATTACCAGGTTAACGATCAGGTATTCACTTTCCTGAAGGAGAAGCGGGCAGAGGCTGCCATTACGCTGGCCTCCAACAATTCGCCGCACCAGATAATCGACAGCGCAAAATATACCGAGAAGGTTAGCCCCAAAGAGACCTTTATACGGCTGGCTGCCATCCTGCTGGGGTTGTTCATCCCCCTGATCATCATACTGTTAAGGGACATCTTCAACAACAAGATCACATCCCGGGCCGATATCGAAGAGAATACCCCTGTGCCGATTCTCGGATTCATTATCCATAACGAAAATCATGAATCAAGCACGGTTGTGATCAGTCATCCAAATTCCACCGTCGCAGAATCTCTGCGATCCATCCGTACAAACCTGCGGTATTTCAGGTCGGAGAAGGAACATAAAGTGATTGCGGTCACATCGAGTGTGTCAGGAGAAGGAAAGACCTTCTGTTCGGTGAACCTGGCTTCCATCTTCGCCATCTCGGGCAAGAAAACCATCCTGGTGTCGTGCGACCTCCGCAAACCCAAGGTGCTTACAGAGTTCAACATCCCCAACAACGAGCGGGGCCTTACGTCGTACCTGATCGGGCGGAATACCCTCGAAGAGATCATCGTCAACTCTGGCCAGGTGAACCTCGATCTGATCCCTTCCGGACAGGTGCCCCCCAACCCGGCCGAATTGCTTGAATCACCCTTCATGGCCCAGCTCATCGATACCCTGCGGGATGTTTATGAATTTGTGATTATTGATACCTCCCCGGTTGGTCTGGTGGCCGATGCACTCCAGATCATGAAACTGGCCGACATATCACTCTTTGTGGTAAGGCAGAACTATTCAGTGAAAACCTCTGTGATGCTGGTGAATGACATTCTGGATATGACCGGCGCAAAAAACCTCGGTATCATTGTTAACGACGTGGATATCAACAAAAAAGGATACGGAAACTACTTTAAGGGCAAGTATGGTTATGGCTACGGCTATGGTTACGGCTATGGTTACGGCTATGGCTATGGCTACGGAAACTATCACTCTGATGAATCGCGCAAGAAAAAGCCATGGCTGCAGCGTCTGCTGGGAGGCTGATCTGCCGATATATGATGAAACCTGTTCCCGATTACATTTTTCAACCAAATTTTATACTTCAGGAATGAAACCCCTCAGAATGGTCGACCTTCAGGGTCAGTACGAAAAGATTAAACCGGAAATTGATACAGCGATCCAGGAGGTAATTGATAACACCGCCTTTATTAACGGACCTGCTGTGCAGCGATTTCAACAGAACCTGGAACAGTATCTGGGTGTAAAACATGTGATTCCGTGTGCCAATGGAACCGACGCCCTGCAGTGTGCCATGATGGCCCTTGACCTGCAGCCCGGTGATGAGGTGATTACCACCTCGTTTACCTTTATTGCCACCGTGGAAGTGATTGCTCTGCTCAGGCTTACGCCGGTGCTGGTGGATGTGCTCCCCGACACGTTCAACATCAACCCGGAGGCCATCCGAAAAGCCATCACCCCGAAAACCAAAGCCATTGTGCCGGTGCATCTCTTCGGGCAGTGTGCTGATATGGAGGCTATTATGAAAATCGCCGCAGACCACAATCTCTTCGTTATCGAAGATGCGTGCCAATCGATCGGGGCGGTGTGGTATCCGGGCGACGGAAATTCGCGCCACTCAGGTACCATCGGTCACCTGGGGTGTACCTCCTTCTTTCCGTCGAAGAACCTCGGATGCTACGGCGACGGTGGAGCGATTTATACCCAGGATGACGAACTTGCCGCTAAACTCAGGGTGATTGTAAACCATGGCATGACAGTGCGCTATTACCACGATATGGTGGGTGTGAACTCCCGCCTCGACGGAATCCAGGCAGCAGTGCTGGATGTGAAACTAAAACAACTGGATACCTATATCGAAGCCAGACAGAAAGCAGCCGCCTTCTATAACAAGGCTTTTGGGAACCATCCGATGCTGGTTACTCCGGTAACATCACCCTTCACCAGCCACGTATTTCATCAGTACACCCTGCAGGTGAAAGGTGGCCACCGCGATGCCCTGCATCAGCACCTTAATGGCCTGGGTATCCCCAATGCCATTTACTATCCGGTGCCGCTGCATATGCAGAAGGCTTACATCGATCCCCGGTATACTGAGGGTGACTTTCCGGTAACAGAGCAGCTTTGCCGTGAGGTGATCTCGTTGCCGATGCACACCGAACTGGATGAGGAGCAGCTGGCATTTCTCACCTCAACCATTATTAACTTTCTGAATACCTGCCAATAAGATGGAGAAGGAGTACTTTGCACACGAAACTGCGGTAATTGACGAAGGGTGCCGGATCGGAAAAGATACCCGTATCTGGCATTTTACCCATGTAATGTCAGATTGTGTGATCGGTGAGCGCTGCA
>CAZJZF010000494.1:0-2454 GCA_964550385.1 uncultured Lentimicrobiaceae bacterium
AGAATCAATATACGTAGCAGATATCCCGGGGTAGTCCCGTGAAATTAACCGGATGATCCGGCGGACGGGGGTAAATCTTCCGCGAATCAGATCATTATAGCTGATCTTAAGGATATCAAGTATAATATTATCGCCGTACAAACCCTCAAGGGAAGGCTTACCTTTTACTACTTTATTATTCCGGTGCATTGTCCAGGGCTTTTAACTGTTCGATCCGGATTTTCATCTGGTGCAAGAGCATGGCTTCGTAGTCATTTTTCTTATCGGAAAGTTTTGAAATGGCTACGAGCATTTCGATAAACAAAAAAAACAGGAAAAAAAGCAACCATACAAAGACAACGATCCAGGAAGAGAAGAGGCTGAAGAAGATCTTTAATTCATCAAGGAATCCCTTTTTGTTGTTGATCTCGTCTTCCAGTTCTTCCTGCAAATTCAGCTTCTTCTTTTCCCGGCTGATCATTTCCCTCCTCATCGTATTGATCTGGGTGTCCAGTAAAACCAATTGATCAAATTTGGGATTAGGAATGGAACTTACTTCCACATTCTGACCCGTAAGCCGTTGCTTCCCCGTCGAATCTTTGGTATACTGTGAACTCGTGTTGTAAACATTGATCGTAGGGTTCTTTGCAAGGTCTGCAGCCAACACGGATCGTTGCAGTTCTTTAGAACTGATCACGGTATCCAGCTTTCTAATTTGCGTATCCAGTTGGGCAGTGCGTTTAGGCATCAGTTCATTCACTTCGTTGATAACGGTACTGATTTTCTTTTTTTCGATATCACCTTTGAACATCAACTGGTCAATGATAATCGCTCCCAGGATAGCCATCACGAAGGCCAGCCCCAGTCGCAGGCGGATGATCCGACGATGGCCTTCAAAAGTCAGAATGATCTGCCTTTCTATTTGTATCACGGCTACTACCATGATGATGGCTCCTGCGATACTTCCCAATAAGCCTCCGTCCAGGTAACGTTTGGTAAAGAAAAAACCGACAAAGGCCCATACCATACATACTAACAAAATAGCAGAAGTATATTTGGCTACGCTCTTGGCGCTGGCCACGCTGCTATGCCGGATCAATTCATAATTATAACCCGTCAGAAAACAGCCAAGTTGTAACCACATTTTACTCATGGGGAAGGTTTTTACCAAATAATTTGGAAGACGTAAGGGCTGCCAGGCCACGCTTGAAACCCCGGTCATAAGATAATATTACCAGGTGGCCGTTTCCTTTATTGACCCGTGCATCTTCCTGGAGCTGACGGATCTTTTTGATCTCTTCCTGAATCTTCTCTTTTTCTGCTTTGATCTCCTCTACGGTATCCATCATTCCGTTTTCTGTGCGGGTTTTTATATGGAAATCATAGTCCAGGATCTTATTGTTGTACAGGGTAAGTACCCGCTCGATTTTTAAATCCAGTTGCTTTTTCAAAATTTCTTTATTCTCTGTGGCATTGGAACTGTCCGGGTTTATCAGGGCATCCTGGTAGCCACGGGGCTCCTGGTCGGTGGCAAGGAAATCATCCAGTTCCTGACGGACCTGAAGGACCATGTCCTGATGAGAGAGTTCGGTTACTGGGGTTGTGAGGTTCATATGGGGGAGGTTGGTTGTTGTGTTGGAAGACTGATCAGATTCATCAATAAAGATGTCCCGTTCGATGAAGGGGGTTTTCCTGTTCTTTCTGACGAGCCAGCTGAATAGCGACATGCGGTTATATTTTTTGGATAGGTATGGTGAAAAGCCCGTTGCCTTTATGGCGACACCAACTGCACAAAGTAATGAGGCAGGCATCAGGGTAGAGCCAGGGGTCAACATATTTGTTGGCTCTTATATCAAATAGGTACTTTTTAAAATGAACGACCAGCTTTCGTTCCTTGCTATCCCAGAACCGGTGCCGGCGTTTATCCTTATTAGGGAACCCGCAAATCCGGCATTCATGCTGATCCCGCTGAAAGACGGCTTCCATCTTTTCATACCAGAGCGGGTGGGCAAGTTGTTCTTTATAAGGCTTTAGTTTCATTTTAATTCCCTACCGACCGGTTTCAGGCAAGAAAATGAAAGTAGTGTCCGGCAAAGATGGGAATTCAAACCTCCCCAATTTTGTTACACCGGGCAACAGTATTACTACGGCTGCTACGTAAGTATTATCCGTAATGAAGCTTTCCATTGAGCCATTCCTGAAAAACATTCGGCTTACACATATTGGTAACAAGAATTGGATGGTCAATAGTCACAGAACATCACAGGCCACCTTTTAATCCGTAACGGGTAAATGTGTGCCATGTGTTTCGATGTTCTTACAAAGAGGTGAGCGAAGATATTATTCATAAAATTCAACGCAGAAATTTCATCTGAAGTCATACCTGCCTGAAGTAATCAAAAACCGGCGAATTTATACTTTTTGATCTCTAATCCTTTCAGAGAAAGCCTTCACAAACTGTTATTATATTTAATT
>CAZJZF010000495.1:0-2453 GCA_964550385.1 uncultured Lentimicrobiaceae bacterium
CAGGAGAGCCCGGTGATGACAGAAAAAAATCTCGAATAAACATCAGTGGAAGCCATTTTACTGCTAGGAGTCAGATGCCCTAACCGTTACAGATTCTCCTATCCAGCAGGGAGCAGTAACGGTTTGTCCGGTTTTCATGCCGTTGAAGAAGATATCTCCTGTAACAGGAAATCTTCTGCGGGCATTGTTCATCCCTTCGTTGGCTCTGGACTGAATGCCCGCTTCACCGGAGAGGCCCTTGGCTTTGTTGTACTTGTCAAAAGCAGCCCAGTAACCGGCATATTTGGCAATAAATCCGGAACCGCAGGTTTCAGCACCATAGAAATAAATATCTCCAAGCAGAATCAAAGCAGATGGATCATCCTGCTTAATTTCAAGGGCTTTAAGCACAGACGACTTAGCACTCTGATACTGTTTCTGGGTAAGCTGTACCTCGGCTGCCCTGAAATAGGCATCGAACTTGTCGTTGACTTCACTGGCCGGAAAACTTTCAGCGGCCTTGAGGTAGGATTTGATCGCATCAGCAAAATTTCCGTCATTCTGAAAAAACCTACCCTGTGAGATCAACAATTTGGGTGTAGGTTCCAGCCGGATAAGCTGGTTAAGAGCACTGCGGAAAACAGGCTGACTAAAACAATTGTTATATGCCATCAGGGCAACAATTTTCTTGCACAAATCGAGGTTGGTGGAGTCGGCCAGGAATTTGGGGCTGAAAACATTCTGCATTACAGAACATTCCAGATATTTCAGCATCAGCTGCTCAATCCTTGTAATCCCATCATTGTATTCGGCACTTGCCGGTGTGTTTAGCTTAACATTATGATGGGCAATTTCGTCCACTTCAAGATATACATCAATAAGTTTTTCGATGTCCATTTTACCTGCTTCGTGCAAATTCACTGCATACTGCATGTAAAAGACCAGGATGAGGTTTGGCGTATTCATTTTGTTTCGCTTCACCACATCGGCAAGAAGATCAAAGATTTCCTGTGTTTGCTCGGGACGATATTTCACAAGGGCAGTGGCTTTTTCCCCCAGCAGAAAATCTGCCTGGTCGAAGTACAGGATCCTTTCATCATAAATCATCAACAGGGTGTCAACTGCTCCCTTCCTTTCATTTTCAGGAAGCTTTGAAATCCTGTATTCCATGATTTTGATGCCGTTGATGAAAGTGTTTTCCCTGTAACCCGGACATTCGGTAAACACGTAGGTCCATGAAGGGAGAAGGTCATCAAAATAAAAATCATCACCAGAATTTTCCCAGTCGCGGAAAGATTGACGATACAGATAATAATTCAATACACACTGCGCACTGTCGCTGCCGTAGGTGGGTTTCTTGTCCGGGATCCGGGCAATCGGGGAAGTCTGCTCAAAGGTGCCAATTTGTTTGGCAGGGGCAATTTGTTCTTTTTCCACCACCGTAGCACTATTGCCAGTTCCGGTGGCAACGGTTTTGCATGATACAAGCATTGCCACGCTAAAGGAGGCAACACAGGCCATTGCAATTAATCGGGTTTTCATATTCATTCAGGTGTTTTCGGTTAATATTTTTTGGTGATTAATTGTACTCTCTTCTTTTAAACCAGCGTTCCTGACTCATTGTGAAACTAAGCCACATCCGTCCGAAATTCTCTTTGATCAAACCATCGTCCAGGGTGCCCCGTTGCCCCGCTTCCAGACCAATGCTGATCATTGAGATGCTGTAATTTTTGTTATAGATGGGTAAACCAACTCCAAAGCTGATGCCAGTTTCGCTCATTCTGTTGTTTCTGATTTCGAGATAGCTTTGCTGATAACGCACCCCACCTCTGAGAAGTAGTTTACTGAGTTTATATTCACCGCCAAGGGCCAGCTGCAGGGCGGGTTTCAGGGAATCCTGCACTCCGAAGGCTGAGAAATCAGACCAATCCTGCCAGGAAAAATCCAAACCGGCCATCCAGCGGTCGGATCTCCGCAGAGAGACACCCCCTGCCATCTGGAGCGGAAGGTTCATCGTCCCTTTTGCCCCTTTTACATATTCAACTGTATCGCGAATAACAATCACATCGGAACCGCTGTATTTGAAAGTTTCTGTCAGCACATCTTCCCTTCCGGTCAGTTTTGCCGGAAATCCTGCCGTAAGACCAGCCATCAGGTAAATCCCGCGCGATTCATTAATGGTAAAGTTATATTGTATCCCGGCATCCAGAGATACATCGTGGATGATTCTGGATTGTTGTGAACGCAGATTCAGGTAGTAGGCAGAATCGAAAACCACAGTGCGGAGATAATTTAGCGAACCAAATATGAAATTGGCGTTGACGCCAACCGAAAGATTTTTGGTGACTTTGCGGGCCAGGCCGGCGAAAGTTCGGTTAAGGCCACCACTCCCTTCGTAGAGCGTATTGTATCCTCCAAAATCGGGATGAACGGAAGGATCTGATATGGCGTATCCGACAGAGGAGAAAGGAATA
>CAZJZF010000496.1:0-2452 GCA_964550385.1 uncultured Lentimicrobiaceae bacterium
AAGTCGATCGGATTTGATCTGTTGTCGCATATGCCGAAGGGTGCTACCCTGGTGAATACCGCACGCAAAGAGGTGATCGACGAAGAGGGGCTGTTGAAAATGTTTGCTGAGCGCCCTGATTTTGTGTACCTTACCGATGTGGAGCCCGATTGTGCAGCAACCCTCAGGGAAATGTACCCCGACAGATATTTTGGCACCCCCAAGAAAATGGGTGCTCAGACCTCGGAAGCAAACAACAATGCCGGTGTGGCTGCCGCTGTGCAGATCGTGGCCTTCTTCGAGAAGGGTGACGTGTCGTTTCAGGTGAACCGCTAAGCCGGAATTTTCCGCCGGGCGGAGTTCGACCCGTGACTGGTACCGCAACAACAGGGGTAGGCCTGCCTGGCCTGAAGGGTAGTATTTTATCTTGCGGAGAAGGAGAGACCTAACAATGGAAGAGGATAAATCATTGAATTTCTTCAGGTTCGAGGACCTGAGAATTTACGATAAGGCATTGTCGTACGCCGAATGGGTGTATCATATCACCGCCCGGTTCGAAGAAACCTGTAACAACAGAGTGCTTTCGAAGGATTTTCTGAGGGCTGCCAAAGGGATCGGCATCGCTATCGCGGAGGGGAGCTCCAGAAGCAAGCCCCATTTTGTGCAGTTGCTGAAGGATGCCAAATCGATGGCCAGGGAGTGCCTGGTGATGGGAACCGTTTTACATAGAATGCAGCTGATCTCCGAAGAGCAAAATCACGAAAACCGTGAGCTGGTGATGGAAATTTCACGTATGCTCGGAGCCCTGATAGCATCTCTGGAAAAACCTGTCAGAAAGCAGGAACTGCGCGGTACCTATGAGGAAGAAAATATCTGAAAACAACTTACCTAACAAACAAAAACTGCTGTAACTATGGTGAAGATTAAAGCCTTCAAGGGGATCAGGCCTGTACAGGACAAAGCACAGCTTATCGCTTCCAGGCCTTACGATGTGTTAAACAAAGAAGAAGCGAGGATTGAGTCGCAGGGAAATCCGTGGTCGTTTCTGCATGTGATCAAACCAGAAATCGACCTGCCGGATGATGTGGACGAGCATAGCATGGAAGTGTATCAGAAAGGAAAGGATAACTTTCACAGACTTCTTGCCGATGGTGTTTTGTTCCAGGATGGGGAAGAGCTGCTTTATATCTATGCCCAGACGATGAATGGAAAAACCCAGTATGGACTAGTGGCTTGTGCTGCTGTGGAGGATTATATGCAGAACAGGATCAGGAAGCACGAGCTTACAAGGCCGGACAAGGAGGAGGACCGGAAGATGCACGTAAGGACCTCTATGATGAACTATGAGCCGGTTTTCTTTACCTATCCTGCAAAAAAGGAGATTGATGATCTTGTGAATGAAGTGGTTAAAGGAAAACCCGAATACGATTTTACCTCTGTGGATGGATTTGGGCACCATTTCTGGCTGGTTCGTGATAAAGAAACCATCCACCGCCTGATCCAGCTCTTTGCCGGAATTCCTGCAACTTATGTGGCTGACGGTCATCACCGTACTGCTGCCGCTGCCCTGGTGGGTAACGAGCGGAAAGAGGCAAATCCGGCACACAAGGGGGATGAGGAGTACAATTTTTTCCTTGCAGTGCATTTCCCTGATAACCAGCTTACCATTATTGATTACAACCGGGTGATTACTGATCTGCACGGACTGACAGGGGAGGAGCTCCTCGAAAAGCTGGGAAAGGCGTTTGTGGTTGATAATAAAGGAGTTAACGAGTATAAGCCGGCTGCTCTACACAATTTCAGCATGTATATGGCGGGAAACTGGTATTCCCTTACAGCCAGGGAAGGCTTTTTCAACGATAACGACCCGATCGGTTGTCTTGATGTTACCATCCTGTCGGATCAGGTGCTCACTCCGATATTTGACATCACCGACCTCCGCAAATCAAAGAGAATAGATTTTGTGGGGGGTATCAGGGGATTGGGTGAGTTGAAGCGCAGGGTAGATTCGGGCGAGATGGCAGTTGCTTTCGCGCTCTATCCGGTAAGTATGGATCAGTTGATCCGGATTGCTGATACCGGAAATATCATGCCCCCCAAAACCACCTGGTTTGAGCCAAAGCTGCGCAGCGGGCTGGTAGTTCACAGCCTCGATTAGTGTTTGCGTTCTGAATAATACAGTAGGGTGGCTTGTCTTACTCGGTAGCCATATCGAGATGGGTCTTCTTGAAGAACCGAAGGATGAGCCACTCTTTTCTTTCCCGTTCCAGTTGCCGTTTTTTGCGCATACCCTTGCGGTAGCCATCGGTTTTCATGATGTTTGACTTACGCTTGTTGTATGCCCTGATGGCAGGGTCGCTCGATTTTCCGTTGTAGCGGTTATTTCTTCTGAATAAGCCTTCCGGCATATCAAACTGGTAATGCAGACCCAGATTGATGTATCCGTATCCTTCCTGACTGGTGTTTACGCTTG
>CAZJZF010000497.1:0-2438 GCA_964550385.1 uncultured Lentimicrobiaceae bacterium
GTATACGTGGAACGTGAGTCGCAGAAAGCAATCCTGTTAGGCCATCAGGGGGCTGCCATCAAGAGGCTTGGTACTACGGCCCGCAAAGAGATTGAAGCGTTTGTGGGCAGACATGTTTATATGGATCTCAGGATCAAGGTAAGCAAGGAATGGCGCGAAGACCCGCGTCAACTGAAGCGGTTCGGATACGAGTAAAAGCCTCCCTGAAGAACCATCGCGAAGCCGTCTGGCAAAGAATCGCTATCTTTGCCGCAAATTCCTGTATCTATGTCCAATATGCTGGCCATCGTTGGCCGACCCAATGTGGGGAAATCCACTTTTTTCAACCGCCTCATCGGTAACCGGCAGGCCATCGTACATGAGTCGAGCGGTGTTACCCGCGACCGCCATTATGGCAAATCGGAATGGAACGGCATCACCTTCAGCGTGATAGATACCGGAGGTTATGTGGTTGGATCTGAAGATGTGTTCGAAGAGGAGATCCGCAAACAGGCAGTGCTGGCTATCGAAGAGGCTGATGTGATCCTTTTTGTGGTGGATGGCCGCGAAGGGATCACCGGGATGGATCAGGATATAGCCCAAATCCTCCGTAAATCGAAGAAATCTGTATTTCTGGCAGCCAACAAGATCGACAATCCGGGAAATTATCTGCAAACCACCGAATTTTACAGCCTGGGACTGGGAGAAGTATGGCCCATATCGGCTGAGAACGGCCAGGGTACCGGGGATCTGCTTGACGAACTGGTGAAGAATTTTGCCCCGGAGCCTGAGCTGATTGATGACCACCTGCCCCGTTTTGCGGTGGTGGGAAGGCCCAATGTGGGAAAATCTTCGTTTATCAATGCCCTTATCGGCACCGATCGCAACATCGTTACAGCGGTAGCAGGCACTACCCGCGATACCATCGACACGCGATACAACAGCTTCGGTTTCGACTTCTATCTGGTGGACACAGCCGGCTTGCGCAGAAAAAACAAAGTGAAGGAAGATATTGAGTTTTATTCCGTTATGCGTTCTATCCGTGCCATTGAAACCGCAGATGTTTGCCTTGTGATGATAGATGCAGAGCAGGGATTTGAGGCACAGGATATCAATATCTTTCACCTGGCCGATAAAAACAACAAAGGCATTGTAATCCTGGTGAACAAATGGGATCTGGTGGAGAAAAGCAACAATACCCACCTCGCTTTTGAGCGTCAGATCCGTGAAAAAACCGCCCCTTTTACCGATATTCCCATCATTTTCACATCGGTCCTCAACAAGCAGAGGATTCACAAAGCCCTTGAGGTAGCCACCAAAGTGTTTCAGCAACGAAAACTGAAAATCAGCACGGCGCAGCTCAACAAGGATCTTCTACCCATCATTGAGAAGAATCCACCTCCTGCCTGGAAAGGAAAGTATGTGAAAATTAAGTACATCACACAGTTGCCACTTGCCTATCCTGCGTTTGCTGTGTTCTGCAACTCCCCCAAGTACGTGAAGGATCCCTACAAGCGATTTCTGGAAAACCGGATCCGTGAGTTGTACGACTTTACCGGGGTTCCGGTACAGGTATATTTCCGCGAAAAATAGCATGACCGGCGAGGTAAGAATCGACAAATTCCTCTGGTGCGTGAGGCTTTGCAAAACGCGCAGCATTGCTACTGAGCTCTGTCGCAAGGGGAAAGTGCGTGTGGGCGGAGAACCGGTGAAGGCATCGCGGGAAGTAAAAACCGGAGAGATATACTCCCTTCACGATCACGGAATTGTAAAAACGTTCCGGGTATTGGCAGTATTAAATAACCGTGTAGGGGCCAAACTGGTACCCGGATTTCTGGAAGACCTCACACCACAATCGGAATACGACAAACTGAAACTACTTCACAGCGGAGGGTTTGAGGTGCGATTACGGGGAACCGGGAGACCCACCAAGCGGGAGCGGCGGGTTATCGACCGGATGAAGGATGGGGAAGAGTAGCGTTTTTGTTCAGATCATCCAGGTACATCCGGCAGGTCCAGGCAATGGTTTCCTGCATGGGGCGGAAAGAAAAACCCAGGCTTTTTACGATTTTTTCTGAGGAGTAAAAATCCTTACTGTTTGCGGTTCGGGCAGTTTCACGCGTAATCAGCGGTTTTTTTCCTGTTGTACGGCTGCGGATCCAATCCAGTCGCCAAACCATTTCAGACAGAAGCTTTCCCGCCCTTATGCTTGGGACAGGCCTGTGCAGGGCTTCACAAACCATCCCGAAGAAATTCTTAAACGGGATATTTGCACCGGCCAGGATGAAACGCTCGCCGGTAATCGGGCTCTCCATCAGCTGCACCAGGGCATCGGCCACATCGCGTACATCCACCCAGGCATTGGCACCGGGTGGGTAAAATGCAAGCCCTTTGTAACATTTGTCGATCAGCGCAGTGGAACTTTCACCCCATTGTCCTGGCCCTACTACCATGGCCGG
>CAZJZF010000498.1:0-2432 GCA_964550385.1 uncultured Lentimicrobiaceae bacterium
AAGGGAGAGTCCATAGTCTACAGTCACAAGTCATTTAGTTATGAGTTAGGAGTGTTTTAACCCCGTTTGCAGGGGAGGGGGGTAATATTTTATGTTCCAGCCACGCCTTCGGACACGCCTGTTGCGTGGTCTTCGCCAGCGCTTCGAGTACAAGTTTTCAAGTGTTCAAGTGTTCAAGGTTCAAAGTTCAAAGATCAAGTGTTATATAGTCAAGTCATTAATAGGCGTGCTATTCTAATTTTTAATTTCTAATTTCTAATTTCTAATTTCTAATTATAATATAACCATTTACCATTAACAATTGACCATTGCCAACACTACGGATTTTTGGTTAACGCCTCCACCTTTTGCTCCAGCTTCTCGATCTGGGCCTGCTGCTCCTTAAGTGCCTGTACCAGAACAGGTATGAGCGAAATATAATCTACCTGAAGGTATTCAATCACCTCTTCTTTTGTTTCTCCCGGATGCCCGCCTTTGGATACCAGTTCGGGAAATACCTGCTGCAGCTCCTGTGCAATGATGCCAAACTGCCTCCCTTTATTGAAGTTCATAAAAGGGTATTCCTCCGTTTTCATCTCATAGGTTTTAGGTGTGAGCAGCATAAGCTTTGTCAGGGCACTGTCCATCGGTTGAATGTTTTGCTTGAATTTAACATCAGACACATTCGACCAGCTGCCCGAATACCCTCCGTTCCCATTGCTGTAAAGTGCATAACCAACGCTAGTGCCTGAAACGTTGTATGAGCCATATACACCGTACCGCAATCCGGCGGAACCGGTAGCATGGCCTTGCAATCCGCAGGAGAACCCAGCCCATGCTCCTCCATCGGCAAATGCATATGAACCTTTGTATTTTGATTCAAAATAGCCTCCAATGCCGTAGCCGTCACTGGTTGAAATGGTTTTTCCAATAACTGCTGCCGGATCATATGATCCTGTCTGGTGGTTGATAAAGTAACCAACACTGCCTCCGGCTGAATACTGTGTTGCTGAACTGCCTTCTACCTGCAGTTTTCTGGAAGGATTGGTAACGCCAACACCCACATTACCTGAATTTGAATTGTAGATATTATTTCCGGCGCTGATCCAGTAACTTGCCGGATCCATCCATGATGCATTGCCGGCTGCATCCGAGGTGAGAACTCTACCTGAAGCGGGAGACCCTCCCTGAATTCGAATTGTTCCATCTATGCGTACATTGTTACTGAAGTACCCGGACCACATTGTGCCATTGGCATCTTTGAATACAAGCGCTCCCACAATGCTGCCCAAACTATGGGCACCAATAACAGCTGCAGAATTGGGATAATCGAAATAACTGGTGCCTGCAATGGCAGCGCTGAAGCTGTTCCCGTAAAAGCTATACCCTTTAATTGCTGCGTCTACCCCTATATGGCTCCAGCTCGTTCCGCCATTTGCGGCTGATGCTCCACCGTTTCTCATAGCGCAGATGTTGCTGTATCCTGGTCCAAAGTTTCCCGATTGCCGTTGTAAATAGAGTTGAACGTTGGCCATGGGTGCGGTTCCGATACTGATCTCAGTTCCGTTATTCAGCAGTAAACTACTTGGCACCCAGGTGCTTCCATCGTGATACAGAGTCTGGTTTGTAACTCCTGAAGGCATTCCTGAGAGGGCTGCCCATTGGCCGTCGCCTCTGAGAAAAGTGGTAGCAGAAGGTATTCCCGAAGCATTAAGTTTTGTCATGGTTACTGCCCCGCTGGCTATCTGGGAGGTTCCTACGGCATTGGTTGCAATTTTGTTGGCGTTAACGGCAGCGTCGGCTATTTTTGTGGTAGTAACTGCAGAACTGCCAATCTTTGCTTCTGTTACCGCGCCTGTGCCCAGCTTGGTTTCTGTTACAGCACCGGTAAATATTTTGTTTGCAATAACCGAGTTATCGGCTAGTTTCGATGCTGTTACTGCATCATTGGCGATTTTGGCAGCGGTTACTGAATTGGCGGCGAGGGTAGTTAGGATTGATGTTGAACCGAAGCCCGTTACATCGCCACTCAATGTAATGGCCTGATTTGAAGTTATATATCCCACGCTGGCATGATTTCCCCAGCCATAGGCCGATGACCAGTTGGTGAGGTTGGTACTGCTGATTCCTGAAGCAGGGCTTCCCATGAAAATCGGGTCGGTTTCGGTGATGGTTTGCACGGTGCCCGCATGCAGGGCATAGGGGACACTGAGCAACTGGCTGGTGCCGGTGATGGTGTAGGACGTGCCACCGAGGGGATCGGTCTCCGTTTTCAGGAAGTAGGGACCGCTGCTCCAGTCGATAGTGGCAAAGGTTCCTGCCAGTGGTGTTCCGGAGCCGATCTCAACAGTAACCAGTCCGTTGGCATTGGTTTGCGGGTTGGGCAAGAACACTTCACGATATACTTCAGTTCCTGATGCCGAACCCTGCAGGATGCTGATCTGCATACCCAC
>CAZJZF010000499.1:0-2419 GCA_964550385.1 uncultured Lentimicrobiaceae bacterium
TCTAATTTGTATGATTATCTTTGTGGCATGATTCAACGCAAGATAGCACACAGCATTCAATCCGCAGCAGAGAAATTCCCTGTAATTTCTATAACCGGGCCCCGGCAGTCGGGAAAGACTACCCTTGTAAAAATGATGTTTAGCCATTATCATTACGTTAACCTTGAGGATCTGTCGATGCGCGAGTATGCTCTCAAAGACCCCAAAAGTTTCCTGAATGCCTTTGGCAACAATCTGATCATTGATGAAGCCCAGAATGCCCCCCAATTATTCTCCTATATTCAGGTGCTGGTGGATGAATTCAGAGAGAAAAAGTTTGTGCTTACCGGCAGCCAGAATTTTCTTCTGCTCGAAAAAATAACCCAAAGTCTCGCTGGTCGTACCGCGATCTTTTATTTACTCCCTTTCTCCATCGAGGAACTAAAGGGTACAGATTATGAGCCTCTTGAATATTCAGATTATATCATTAAAGGATCATATCCTGTAATCTACGACCGGCAGCACCATCCAACCGAATGGCTTCGGAATTATCTTACAACTTATGTGGAAAGAGATGTAAGACAGGTATTGAATGTTGGAGACCTGACAACTTTTCAGCGGTTTATTTCGATATGTGCAGGCCGCATCGGACAGCTCGTGAACTTCAGTTCAATCGCCAATGATCTGTCTGTTTCATACCATACAGTGCAAAGATGGCTCTCCATTCTGGAAACAAGTTTTATTACTTTTCGTTTATATCCCCACTATGTAAATCATGGCAAGCGCCTGGTTAAATCGCCCAAGCTTTACTTTAATGATACCGGACTGGTTTGTGCATTGCTGGGCATTGAAAACAAAGAGATGTTAACTACACATTATCTGAAAGGTGCTTTATTTGAGAATTTGGTGATGGCAGAGTTAAAAAAATTCCGGTTCAATCATTCAATAACCCAGGATCTTTTTTTCTGGCGTGATAACTCCGGGAGGGAAATCGACTGCATACTGGATCATCCGGATTCACCCGTTGCCATTGAAATCAAATCCGGAATGACCATACATGCCGATTTCTTAACTAGCCTTAACTGGTGGAAAAGTATTACAGGCGATTCAGCAGGATATCTTATTTATGGCGGAGATAAAAGCTTCGGGTATTCCGGCAACCAAATGCTGGGCTGGAAGGATTGCACCCAGGCTTTCCAGTAATATTCTCAGCAAATCTCATTTCTTCCACAGTATTCCTCAGTGGAATTTATGGTAGCCATCCCAATAGCCTCTACCCCACAGGATAATAGGGTGGGGTAGGTAAAGGTAGGGGAAAATTTGGATTTTTCGATCAGGCACCCACAAGATGCTTTTCTTTGTCTTACGTCAAAATGATTTAATCCACATCGTTATGAAAAGAATCTGTCTCTTTATTTTCTTTTTTGCTATATACTTTGTGTATCCTGCAGCTCAAACCACCATCCAAATTACTTTTACGGCTGAAACAAACGGCAGTCATATACCCCTCGACAGCATCATGATAGGGAACCTTTCGCAAGGGGGCGACACAACTCTTTACGGAACAGATACGATGCTGGTTCTGGATCACGGAACTGGCATCGAAGACCTGACCGCAAATCATTGTCGCCAGATGGTCCTGTTTCCAGCCTATCCTAACCCTGTGACTCATGCCTCCACCATCAGGCTTTGGTTGTCACAGGATGCACCGGTAACGCTATCCCTGATTGATCTGCAAGGCAGGGAGTTGGTGGCTTTACACAAAATCCTTGGCTTCGGATATCATGATTTCAGGATCGGCCCGGCGCAGCCAGCTATTTGCTTTCTTGTGGCAGAATCTATGGGCCTGAGACAGGTGCAGAAGATGATTTGCACAAGTCCCGGAAACGGAGCATACGATATCTCTTATGCAGGTCACCCGCACCACATGGAAGGGTTCCGTAAAGTGAAATCATCTTTCCCCTGGGATCCCGGCGATAATCTTCGTTTTCTGGGCTTTACATCTCTGGGTATTGATACCATTGATGATTATCCAGCCCAAACTGCGCAATACACCTTTCAATTCTCCTCTTCTGCAATGCCACCCAGCGCAGATTTTTCAGCCAGTGATACTACCACCCATATAAATATCACTGTGAATTTCACGGATCTGACTATCGGTTCACCGGTAACCTGGAAATGGCACTTTGGCGATGGCGACAGCAGCATTGTTCAGAATCCGTCACATATATATACTGCTATTGGCCTTTACAGCGTCATCCTGATCGTTTCCAATCCGGACGGAAGTGATACATTGACGAAGCATAACTATATCACCGTGGGCAGCGCTGGACCGGGTAATCCTTGTCCGGGATTACCTCAGGCGATGGATATTAACGGAAACGTGTACAACACTGTGCAGATAGGCACCCAATGCTGGATAAAAGAGAACCTGAAGGCA
>CAZJZF010000500.1:0-2418 GCA_964550385.1 uncultured Lentimicrobiaceae bacterium
CAGCCCTGTTGGCAGGATTGGCGTATGCCTTCAGCGGATACATCATTGGTCACGGACAACATTTTTTCCTGCTGGTGGGGGCAGCATGGATCCCGTGGGTGATCCTGTATTACATCCGGATGTGCCGCGAACGGGATCCCCTGCTGATTATCAAAACCGGATTGCTGGTCTTTCTGATGGTCACAGGAGCCTATCAGGCGCTGTCCATTACCCTGTTGTACCTGCTGGCCGTGCTGTTTTGCCTGTTTTTCGTGCAGTCCCTCCGAAAACCGGATAAAAAGGCGTGGACCCGTCTGATTTTCAGAAACCTGTTGCTGCTACTGGTGGTTGCGGCGCTTTGCTCACCCCTGATTGCTTCGGTGCTTGAGATCCGGGGGCAGGTAGCGAGGCTGGGTGAAGGGGTGAGCCTGGAAAAGACCCTCCAATATGTTCAACCTGTAAGTTTATTGCTAACTTTTGCAGTGCCTGCAAACATTCTTTCACACCCTAAATTCCTTGGCAATATTGATATTTCGATGATCAACCATTTCATCGGTATCATACCGCTGCTATTTCTGGTTCCGGCGCTGGTTCGCAGGCGCTCTGCCCTTGAATACCTGATTCTGGCATTTGGACTGATCATCTTCGCTTCAGCCTTCAGTATTCCCCTGAGAACTTTTATGTACCGGTATGTGCCAATGATGAACCTGTTTCTGTACCCCGCTTTCATCCGGGTATTCGGATTGCTGGCACTGATTCTGGTGGCATCGGGCGGGTTGTCCCAAAGTGATATCGGGAAGGAAAGAAAACGGCCAAATCTCTGGCTTTTGTTCTCATTTCTGGTTATGGTTGTCGGGTTGGCAGGGATCGCTATTATATACGGTATCAGGAAACACTCCGACATTAACACCAACATTCTGTGGCAGTTGACATTTCAGGTTCTTGTAGCTGGTGGAGCGATGGTAGTCTGGTACCGTTCCCGATCAACGGCTTCCCGGATGCGATGGATTGTGGGGCTCGTGGTGGCTGAACTATTTGTGGCAGCCTGGGTAAACAGCCCCCGAACGGTAACCGACACCGAAAGCCGCCCGCTGAGGATGCAGAATGATCTGGCGCTGTGCCCGGATGGATTTCCGGTTCCGTACGATGTGCCAATATCTTTCAATGACGACCAGCATCCCTTCTTCACCCCGTTCTGGAGGAATACCAGCGTATTCACCAAACGGGTATCGGTGCATGCTTTCTCCTCCTTTCAGCTCAACACCTTTAGCCAGTTCGACGATCGGCATCCCCAACTTAAGCAGGCGGCGCTGCAAAACCGTCTCTTCTATTTCTCCGACACCCTGTTGCCGGTAAGCCGGTTCTCCGATACTGCCATCGGGCCCCAGGAAATTGATGTACTTGTGGTTTCCGATGCCGATTATCAGGCTTTGAAGCACCACAAATTCAGAACAGATACTGCAGACCGCATTGTCCTAAGCCACCTCTCCCCCAACCGGGCAGAAGCAGTAACACAAACCACCCACAAACAGCTCCTGGCGATGCTCCAGACCCGCTACCCCGGATGGAAAGCTTTCATCGACGGAAAAGAGGTGGAATCATTCACCTCAAACTTCAACTTCCGAACGATCGTGCTTCCTGCCGGAAAGCACACCATCCGGTGGGAATATCGTAACCCCCTGATTCTGGGGTTGTACATCTTTTCAAACCTGCTGTTTGTGCTGCTGATTCTCTTTCTGTTCTGGCAAGGATGGAAAAAGAGGGCTCCCAACCGGTTGCTCAGGGTTGGCGTACCTATGTTGCTGGTGGTGCTGCCGGGACTCCTTCTGGTCAGGGTACTGATGGCAAAACCCGGCTCAGAGACCATCCATGACTGGAACCACGAGAAATGGCCCTCGATAACCGATCACTCCAAATCCGGAGGCAAATTTTCGCAATTATTTGACATTGAATACCATACCGATACCATAGCCATCGGTTCTGAAGATGAATATATCCCACTTGCTACCCTCCGCCCCAAAGGGAACAAAGCATTAAGCACGACCCTGGTGGTAAGGTTAAGCGTTTATACCGACACCCTGGCCAGCGCGTTGCTGGTTTCCGACATCATGCCCGAAAAGGGAGATCCGGTAGCCTGGCATGCGGAAAAGATGGAGCGGCAGATTGAACACCCGAAACAATGGAATGAGATTGTATATGCCCGAAATTTTTCCAGAGTTAAGCCAGGAGAAGCAGTAAGGGTTTTCATCTGGAACCACTCCAAAGTGCGGTTTGAGGTTAAAGGGGTAAGGGTTGGGAGTTATAAGTTATGAGTTATGAATTATGAGAGTTATAAGAGAAATATTTATTGCGGTATGGAAAAAAGTGTATCTTTGCACCCACATTAGTGCGGGGTGGAGCAGTGGTAGCTCGTCGGGCTCATAACCCGAAGGTCGTAGG
>CAZJZF010000501.1:0-2412 GCA_964550385.1 uncultured Lentimicrobiaceae bacterium
GTTGCTGCCAGTGCATCAATGCAATAGGCTGCATTTAGTCCGCTGAAGGAAACCACCGGCAGCGGGTTCACAGTCACCTGTGCCGTTGTGCTGTTAGTACAATTGTTACCGTCTGTGTAGGTATAGGTAATGGTATAGGGGCCACCAACGCCTGCGGTTGCAGGATTAAAGTTGTTTCCGGTGATTCCTGCGCCAGTGAAGGTTCCTCCTGATGGAGTTCCAACCAGGGTGGCAGAAGCTGCATCCACACAATAAGCGGGCAGCAGACCGGTAAAGGAAACCACAGGTAACGGGTTCACCGTTACAGGTTTGGAGATCGTCCACACACAATTGTTGCCATCGGTATAGGTGTAGGTGATGGTATAGGGGCCACCAACGCCTGCCAATGCAGGGTTAAAGGTATTACCGGTGATGCCGGGACCACTGAAAGTGCCGCCAACAGGGCTGCCGGTTAGCGTAGCCACCGGTGCATCGATGCAATAGGCAGTATTCAGACCTGTAAAATCAACAACAACCGAAGGATAAACGGTAACTACCACATCGTCAATGGCGGTGCAGTTGTTAATGTCGGTTACGGTAACCGTGTAGGTAGTGGTAACAGCAGGGGTAGCCACCGGGTTTTTGATGTTGATCGCAGATAATCCGGCTGCCGGGCTCCAGTCGTACTGGATGTAGGTTCCGCCGCCACCAACGCCATTGGCATCGAGGGGGGTGGAAAGGCCTGCACAAACTGCTGCATCCTGGCCGGCGTTGGCGGTAAGAGCTGGGTAGGTGGTGATGGTAGTGGAGGCGGTAGCTTCACATCCGAAGGTATTGGTTACGGTAACAGAGTAAGTTGCAGAAGAACTTCCTCCGATAACATTTCCATCTACCAACAAGGTCTGTGCAACAGAATTGTCTGACCACAGATAGCTTGTGTAGCCGGAACCTGCATTCAGGGTTGTGGAAGCATTTGCACACAAAGGACTAACTATCCCTGTAAGTGTCACCGGAGTGGGCAGCGGATCCACCATTACCTGAACAGATAAATTACTGGTGTTTGTGCAATTGGCATCCTGAACTTGTGTAACGGAGTAAGTAGTGTTAACCGTTGGGGATACCGGGAAAGTCCATGGAGAAGTCATGATTCCGGGAATTACCATCGAACCTGTGCCGTCATTAACAGTCAGCGTCCAGGGTGCTGTTCCGGTGAGGTTAACCGTGAGAGGAATGGTTTCACCAAGACAGATGTGTTCGGTGGCATTCAGGGTGGTGGTGGCAGTGGGCAAAGGGTTCACGGTGACGGTTACATTCTGGGAATTCGAACAGTTGTTGGATCCTGTTGCCGTGGCAGTGAAGACCGTTGTTCCAAAGAGTGCATTGGTGGCAGTATTCTGTGAGGTTGGTGAAACAACATCTGCGGCAGGGCTCCACGCGTAGATAGAGACAAGAGGAGGTGGCAGGAATGTGTAAATGGTTCCGGAGGCTGGTTGTTCAGCAACTGAATTGTTTTCGGATGCAGAGCTGTTTGTTCCGGTTAACACAGTCACACTGTTGTAATTGGTAGCCGTGGCTCCGGTTAAACCTACTGATGCTGACATTACTGCTGGCCCCATAGTTCCATATCGGAATTCTATCTTATTGGATGTTTCATAGAGGCATAGCTGGAAGGTTGAATTGGCAGGTCCTGTAGTGTTTCTTGGGATTGTCACAAACCACTGTACAATAAAAATCCGGTTGGGAGCAGTTCCTGTAACCAGGGTTTGAACGTTGCCATCAGTTCCTGTGGCAAGATCATCCCAATAGGGGAAAATTTTGGGAACATTTGCAGTGCTGGAGATCACATTGGTGTATTGATTACCAGCAAGAGCGGTACCTAACATAATCCATCCATCAGGAGAAGCCGAAAAATCCGTATAGGTTATCCCTTCGTATGCAAAAGGAAATCCGATAGGAGCTGATGCGGTCATTACGTTGTCATCATTACCGGATAAGAGTACAGTGTTGGCACCGGTCATCGGGAACAGCGGAGCACCGGTTCCGGTTACAAAAGAGTATTTTTTGGCAGTTTGATCAGTAATAGTATTCATACTGAGGTTTGTGGTTTCGCCAGAGCAGATAGTTGCTGGTGAAGCGGTTACACCTGAGAACAGGGGCATGGGATCAAGAGACACAACCGTAGTGCTAACCAAAGAGGTGCAGCCATTCAGGATGGTACTGAAAGAATAGGTGCCAGCGGTATTTAATGCAGCATTTGCAATCGTTGGGTTCTGCAAGGTGGAGGTAAATCCGACGGGACCTGTCCACAGGTATTCGTTGCCTATATCTGTGGTTCCGGTAAACATTATGGTAGTGTTTTCGCAGATAGGGGTATTGTTGGCAGCCAAGGCTGTTGGTACAGGTTTTATGGTTAAGATTGCCATGTTACTGGTT
>CAZJZF010000502.1:0-2411 GCA_964550385.1 uncultured Lentimicrobiaceae bacterium
AGTATATCCCTAACAAGATGTTGAAAGCACGAAAAAGATTAAACAGTAGGCGGTTGTTTTTCAAACCCAGAAATCTGATGGTGAACAGGTTCAGCAGGATTCCGATAGGTATAATAAACAGGATACGCATTCTGATTTTAAAAAAAACGGGCAGCCCGGGATTCAGTTCAAAACCAAATCCATACTGATAATAGGATGCGATCATCAGAACCACCATCAGCGCCAACAGAATAAAAAAGGGCAATTCGCGCGATGACAGATACAGTGTAAAATTGAGGATAAATGCTGCCAGTACAAACCCAAAAGTGAGCCAGATATAGAGCAATCTGAACGATTTAACTTCCAACAATGTAGATGCAGTGTGCAGGGTTGCCGGAAAAAGCAGAAACGACTGTGTTTCAACCTCTATATACAACCTGTAGAGTACATTGGGGTTAAGCTCAAATGGAAAAACATGGCTCGTATTGTCGTGGAATCCTACCGGTATTTTCTGCAATGCCCCCCCATGTTGCACATTAAGAATAGTTCCGGAGGAATCGGTAAGATACAGGGTAATATAGTGTAAAGGATAAAAATCGATGCTGAAAAACCAATGCTGTTCCCGGGTTTCATTCATCAGATCAGAAACAAAGATTAGCTTCTGGTTTTCAGATCTGTATGGGGTAGGATGTGTGGCTAAAGGTTTTAGAGTAGTAGTATCATAATTATCGATTTTTAATTTGCCGGATTGAACAGAAAAATTAATTTTGCCGTAATGAATAAATGGGTTGAGTTCAATGGGTTGATCGGTTTTTTTAATCAGGAGGGTATTTGCGGAAGCCTGCATCAGGCATAGACAAACACCTGACAAGAGAAAAATCCACTTCCTGTAAAAATATTCCATATGATTATGGCCTGATAAGTCTAAGCAAATTTAAGTTTTTTGCTGATGATGAGAAAGATTTTACTGGTAGATGATGAACCGCTGAACATTTCGCTGCTAAGGGAGATGCTGGGAAGAGGGGCCTATGAGTATTCAGAAGCGGCTGACGGATACATGTGCCTTGTACAAGCTGCTGATAGGTTACCGGATCTTATCATCCTCGACTGGCAGATGCCGGGGATGGATGGCCTTGAAGCCCTTAAAGAACTGAAAAGCAACAGCAAAACCTCAGAGATCCCGGTATTGATGGTAACCGCAATCATGAATTCTCCTGAGAACCTGGTAACAGCCATGAAGGAAGGAGCAGTGGATTTTTTACGAAAACCGTTCGACCGGCTGGAGCTGCAGGCCAGGGTGAGGAATATGCTGCTGCTGGCCGATTCGGTTAGGCAGGTAAAAGAGAAACTTGCCATTATTGAAGAAAAGAACCGGTTTATACAAAAACTGTTCAGTGGTGTTCCAACCCCGCTGGTGTATTACGACAAAAATGGTTATGTGCTGCAGTGCAACCGCTGCTTTACCGACCTCCTCTGGCCTGAGATGAGTGAAAAAGAAACAGGTATTCCTGAGGGGACGTACATATACAGGTTGTTCACCTCTCATGAATCGATGATATTTTTAAAAACCGACAATGAACTGGCAGAAAAAGGGACAGGAATATCTTACGAAGGGACGATTGCAGAAAAGGAATATCTTTTCTTTAAAGATCCCATCAAGGATTTTGAAGGGAATGTTGCGGGCATTATATGCTCTATGACAGACATAACCTTGATCAGAAGGTATCATAATGAAATGATGGAGGGCAAACGACGCGAGCTGGTGTCGAGTGCCCTGAGAATGATTCAGATGAATGAACTCAATAATCAGCTCATCGGAGGGTTTTCAAAACTTAAACCTCATCTGGATGAAAAAGGGAAAGAGCTTGCTCGTTTGTTGCTAAGTAGTTATAATTCAGGCACAAATGAGAGTATTTGGAAAGACTTCGAAAGCAGGTTTGAGAATGTCTATGAGAATTTCTACATTAAGCTGCAGCAGCAATATCCTGATCTTACTCCTGGAGAGCGCAAGTTGTGTGCCCTGCTCCGGCTGAACATTTCATCCAAAGACATTGCAGCCATCACCCTGCAGAACCCCCAGAGTGTGGATATGGCACGATACAGGCTACGCAAAAAACTCTGTTTAAATCCCGAAGACAACCTGGTTGATTTTCTGCTGAAAATAGGGCAGTAGGGGATATGAGTGCAGAGGGGAGAGTGCTAAGGGGACAGGAAGATAGTTAGAAGTTTTAAGTTAGGAGTTAGAAGTTGATGTAATGTCATTGCCTAAATAACGTTGACCGTTTTATGGCAATGTTTAACATCATATGTCTTCTTATTCCGGATTGAACTTTAAACCTGAGGATCGTTTCGCTTCAGGGCTACTGTCCCCTTAGCACTGTCCCTTTAGCACTGTCCCTTTAGCACTGTCCCTTTAGCACTGTCCCCTTAGT
>CAZJZF010000503.1:0-2407 GCA_964550385.1 uncultured Lentimicrobiaceae bacterium
TCCAATATTTCACCGGAATCCCATCACATCTGGTTGATTTAACAAATTATAACACAAAAAAGCAGAGAGTCCTTTACAAGACTCTCTGCTCGAATTAAAACCACAAATTAGTGTTGCAATTACCTGCTAATCATCATCTTCCGGGCAAGTCGGTGCCCGTTGAATTCGATGAAATACTGATATACTCCGGGGGCCAGCTGGGTAACATCGAGTTCAATCTGATGTTCGCCGATGTGCCTGAACTCTTCAAGAGAGAACACGGCTTGTCCCATCATATTCAGTACGCCCATTTTAATTTCGCCATTGGACACCAGGTCGAAACGGATGGATGTAGTGCCTTTGGCGGGGTTGGGAACGTTTTGGTACAGAATCAATCCACCTGCCTGCAGATCATCGATGCTCGTCGGACAGAATACGCCTGTATAGCTCTGGCATGCTTTGTTATTGCCCGGGACTTTGTCGCCCAATAATGCGGTTTCCACACAAACCTGCTGGGCACCCAGTTTAGGCTGGAAGGGATTGACAAGGATGTAATCCACAGAATCATCGGGGAGAAGGGTTCCGGTCCAGGTATCGGTGTTAACAGGTCCACCGTTAAACCAGGTGTATTTCACCGGGATGGAGGTTTGGGTATTTTGCCCATAATTCTTGATCCTGACGGTCATGGGATAGCTACAGGCCCATGGAGATGTGGAATTATAGAATCCGATATTCCCCATGCTATCAGGCAGCGGATCCACGATCCGGGTTATGCTCACATCATTGAGGGCTGGCAATACTCCGGCCTGCATGCACTTCTCATCGTTTATTACATACTGGTCAGTGGAAAGATCAGTCCTGACGCACAAATTGTACGGTGCCCCCGGAACGGTGTACGAAGTGATAAACGTGTACTGGGTAGTTGCCAGGGAGGGCAGCATGCCGGTCCAGATTTCCGTGGCCTTATCAACACCATCCACACTGACAATGATCGGAAACATTACCTGGGTAGCAGACCCAAAGTTTGTAATTGTAACGGTGGCAAAAACATCCGAACCGATGGCAGTGTCGTTTACCGGATAATCGATGGAAGTAACTCCGATGTCGTTGGCCACCATAGGCAGCGCAAGCTTAAAGTTGTCGATGGCCCAGCCGTTGCCGGTTCCTGAGGCAGTGGAATAGAAATGGAACCTGAACCGGATGGTATCGGTGCCATTAAAGATGTACGGATCGAGTTTGAAGGCAGAATATTGCCATCCGGTATTGGGTAGGCTGAAATAATGCGATCCGCCCGACTGGGTATTGTACCAGTTGGTGCCCAAAGCATCGCCCATAAAGCCCAGGGTAGACCAGTTGACTCCATTGTCCTTCGAATACTGCACCCTTCCATAGTCGCCTGTCTGTACATCCATCCAGTGGTAGAAACTCAGTGTTATTGTATCGCTAATTCCAAGTGCTGAAAAATCGAAACTGGGTGACACGATATAGTCGTTGGCGTTATTCGAGTAATCACCCGTAAGGTTGGTAACCCACGCTTTGGTGCCGGAATAGGCCGAATTGATAATATTGGCAGCCGGGGTACCATATTGCCAGTTGAGGGAGGTAGCTGGTTTGTACCAATAGTTATTGGATTCCAGGTCGTCGAAATAGGGCACTGCGGTCATAAACTCCCCAAACACATTCATGCATTTCTCATTATTAAACTGAACAGAGTCGCAGGCAAGTACAGAGTAAACACAAAGGGTGTTGTTGCCCAGGTTCAGGGTGATATTGGGCAGATAGATGCTATCCAGCCCCATGGGGGGTAAAGACAATGTGTAGGGTGTTACAACCGGCGTACCATTATTGAATACAAAGGCAATTGAAAGGGTATTGGGTTGAATGGTGTCGGATCCGAAGTTCATGAATTTGGCATACACCGGCAATGATGCTCCGGCTACCTGAAGTGCCTCTGGTTCCAAAATCGAAATTACTCCGGCATCGCAGTTGGCCTGCGGCGAGATGGTAACCATATAGTCTTCGGTTTCTCCCCAGGTGTAGGTTCCACAGGGTTGCACGGTAGAAGCGGTAGTGGTTTCCACAAACACCACACGCATCAGGGTGTTGCCTGAGAGGGCTGTTACAGGGATGAGGGCAGTACCTGTAACTGTACTGGCCGAGTTGGTGGCCGATTCGTAGATAAGCTCAGTCACAGGATCCAGCGTTCCGTCGCGGTTGAAGTCGATCCATGCTTTCACATAACAGGTATAGGTACTTGAGTAGCCTGGTGAAATACTGGAGGTGATGCTGATGGGATAGGACATCCCTGGCGACAGTACCGGTGGCTGAACCGTAGCTGTAAAATTGGTATAGGTAGCATTGGCTGCCACCGAGGTATTGTTTAGGGTGTGCAGGGTAACATTGGTAAGTTCTTCGTACCCGTTGCTGG
>CAZJZF010000504.1:0-2405 GCA_964550385.1 uncultured Lentimicrobiaceae bacterium
GTCTTAGAGCCTTAGTGGCAATTTTATCTTTCTGCATATTTCGGAGGGGACTCAATTTCTAATTTCTAATTTCTAATTTCTAATTTCTAATTTAAACTTTTGCTTTTCCTCGCCTGGCAGCAGTGTCAGTGCTTCAGCCAGTATCTCAGAGGGATCATCGCTGCTTTCAAGTCCGAATGCCACCAGAAGTTTATGAAGCCACTGATACGTGTTGAGTTCGGCTACATCTTTCTTTTGCGCTGCAAACAGTTGAAGCACGTGCTGGGTATTGGTAAAACTGCCATCTATCTCTATTGGCATCGAAGCTGGAAGAATCAGGTCGGCCAAACGGGCTGTATCAGTCATAAAATGATCTGCCACCGCAAGGAACGATAGCTTTTCGAGTCGTTCCTTGATTTCTGTGGCGTTGCCAGCAGTTTGCAACGGGTCTTCACCTATGATCACCGCAGTTTTCAGAGCACCCTCTGCAAACCTGTCGTTGAGGCACTTACCGGCTTCAGGCAGGACAGCACATTGCCATTTGGCAGCAACCCGGGCACGATGAGTGGCATCATCAATACAAACACCTCCGGTGAGATAGGAAGGATGAACCCCCATGTCGAAAATTCCCTGGGCATTACACTCTTCACGAAGGGCAACCATACCGCAGGCATGCTTTCCGGGCTTGCCGGTGAGCAATGCCAGATGCCGGATTTCAAGGGCAGCTTCAGATTCAACCTCCTGTAAACTAAAGATGAAGATGCTCTCGTGATCGTTATTGTATTGCAGCCCGATATTTTCCAGGCAATCCGTACCGCATCCGCCGGCATGGGTTAAAAGTTCCCGATAATCTTCGCTGAGCAGATTTTTCCGATATTCATCAAATCCATCACAATGGGCATCCAGATACATCTGATTCTGTAATCCCTGTGTGAGCATGAAATGGTTTATCGCTCTGAAAAAATGGAAATACGATTTCACGGTATGTACCTTATTTACCTTGGCGGCCAGTCTGGGTTCTGCTTCAGTAGTGATGAGCTCAACCGGTATGTTGTTTTTGAATTTTGTCCCAAACACCAGATGGTTCACCAGCGGGTTGAGCAGATGCAACTTCTCTCCTACCAGATAGATGCGCTTTGCGTCTTTGATTTCGGTAAAAGGCACATTGTTATTGGTGATGGCTTTATATCCCTTACCTCTTCCGAGATACAGAAAACTATGCACATTCGGCGTTTTCACACCTGCACGGGCAAGCTTCTGCACCTGATATTGCTCTTCATTCGTAAGCTTTCCGCCTGCGAAAAAGGCAGTTTCCAAAACAGGCGTTTCCCGAAGCTTCTGTTCGAGGATCCTGAGCGCTTCATCAAAACTGATGGGCTCGAACCTGCCATTGCGTTTAAGTAAAGGTTGTGTAATCCTGTCGGCGCGGTTAAAGTAATGATATCCGAACTTCGCCTGTGTACCAATATTTCCTTCGGGATTAAGGTCGCTGACAACTCCTTCGGCACGCATCACAAAGCCCCCTTTGTGCATGAGATTCACCTTAAACCCTTCGCTTGAGAATGGGTCGATGCACTCCATCGGTTCCAGCTTCACAGGTCCCGGCTTAAAAGGTACATTTTCGGAAATGGCTGCTGTGGGGCAGGCACTGATGCACATACCACACGATTCGCAGTTGGTATCGTTAAGCGAATTGCCCAAGGCAGGCGCCACATAGGTTTGGAAACCCCGGTTCACGAGTCCGAGCGCAGCTGCACCCACCACCTCACGACAGATGCGCACACACCTTGAGCAGAGTATGCATTTGTTGTTGTCGATTTCGATATAGGGATGTGAGAAATCCACCTCGTAGGTTTTATACTCTCCGTCGAATTTCTTCTGCTCTGCGCCGTAGTTAGTGGCATGTTTCTTCAGATCACAGGTGAAATACTCCACACATCCACATTCAAGGCACCTTGCGGTTTCCTGCCGGGCAACTTCTTCGGAGGTGTATCCCAGCTCCACTTCAGAGAAATTATGCCGGTCGGTAGGATCGAGTACCGGCATCTCCTGACGCAGCTGATGAAGATATTTGTTGGTATATTCATCCTTTTCCTGCACTCTGAAGTTATCCCGCTTGCTCAGGAACTCGTAGGGTTGAGGAATAAGGGCTTCACCCCTGAGGTACTGATCGCAACTGCGTGATGCAACCTTTGCCTGGGCAATGGCTTCAATCAGGGTTGCAGGTCCGGTTACCCCGTCACCGGCAGCGAATACGCCCGGGATGCCGGTCTGGAGGGTGGTTTTGTCTGCATCAATGTCGCCCCAGCGGTTGATCTTCAGTTCTCCCCCTTCAGCATAAGTATTGATGTCGTTGATGAAATTCACATCGGTCTTCTGCCCGATGGCAGCAAGAATGATGTCAACCTCCACATCAAACTCAGAAC
>CAZJZF010000505.1:0-1382 GCA_964550385.1 uncultured Lentimicrobiaceae bacterium
TTACCCGGAGAGATGAAAAACACAGGAGCTGCCCAGTTAAGAGCAGCCCCTTCTCCTCGATTAACCCATCACCACATCCGCCACTGAAACCGGCTTATCAGAGTACTGGAAGGTGTAATCCAGCTGGATCACCTCACCACTTGGCAGGGTGTAGTCGTAGGGATCGCATGAGATCTTTTCGACTGTTCCCGGAAGTGTTGAACCCACAAGACTCTTTGCCATTGTCTCATCGAAGGTACAGGGGATGGATGCTTTCCTGGCTGTGATGTAAGGTTTACCCGTTACTTTGCTCACAACCGTTTCGATGCCCCCCTGGAGAATGAGGACAAAGAAGTTTTCCCCGGCAGCGTTTTCGCGTGCCTTGTAATCCACAATTGTTACCATAGCTCAAAATCGTTTAGTTAATAAAAAGAGGAGTTACGTGGAGCACGGTATGACACCAATGCCCAGGATTAGGGGGGGTTTCCGGTGAAATGGCCGGGGTAGGGAAAGAGACGGGCAAAAAAATTTTTGAAAAAATTTCAGATAGAAACCTCAGCTTTAAAATATTATGGGTAGTTGTATGTGATATGTATTGTTTATGCGTATATTTCCAGCTCGAAATGAATCATAGTCCTTTTCATCAGATCAAATCAAAAAGTAATGAATACCAAAACCAATCTCAAATCGGTCTTACTGGTTTTCTCATTCTTTGTGTTATTGTTAGCCAGTGGATGTAAAAAGGAAGATGTACCTGTATTAAGCACTCTTCCTGTGACGAATATCACCCAGCACTCTGCTGCTGCCGGAGGGTATATAACTGATCAGGGTGATGAGAAGGTGATCTCAAGAGGAATTGTATGGGGTATGGAATCAGGTGCAACGGTTGAAGTGCATGATGGAATAACCATTAATGGTTTCGGATTGGGCATATTTACCAGCGCCTTGTCCAACCTAAATCCCAATACCAAGTATTATGTACGTTCCTATGCAACCAGTTATGCAGGTACTGGGTATGGACAGGAGGTGGTTTTTACTACTTTAGATAACTAAAAGGATATCAGGCTGAAAAGACTTGCATCTATGATGAACATGCTGAATATTTCTCTGAAAAAAATAAATATGAAAACATCACGCTTTTGGATGGTATGTTGCGGAGCAATGATTGGACTTGTTCTGTTCTTGTTTGCTTGCGAAAAGGACAAGACCCCACAGGTGACTACCATTTCTGTAACCGACATTTCTGCGGTAAGCGCCAAATGTGGTGGGAATGTGACGGATCCAGGTGCAAAAAAGGTAATTTCGAGGGGAGTCGTATGGAGCACGACAAGCAATCCTTCCATTGAAGACCATGATGGAATTGTGCTGAGTGGGTTTGGTGGCGGGGTGTTTACCTGTCAGTT
>CAZJZF010000505.1:1392-2405 GCA_964550385.1 uncultured Lentimicrobiaceae bacterium
ACATACCTTTATCCTAATACCAAATACTACGTCAGGGCTTTTGCAACAAATGCAGAAGGTACAAGCTACGGGGATAATATCCAATTTACGACCCTCAATGGAACATCAAATCCCGTTCTGCCCTCTGTAGTAACCAGTGGTGTTACCAACATTACCCTTACCGGAGCTACCTGTGGAGGTGATGTTACCAATTCCGGAGGAGATACCGTAACTGCAAGAGGAGTATGCTGGAGTATTAGTTCAAATCCTACCATTGCAAACAGTAAAACTACAGATGGAAATGGGACAGGATTATTTGTGAGCATTCTGTCAAATCTGCAATCCAATACGACTTATTATGTAAGAGCTTATGCCACTAACAGTGTAGGTACTTCCTATGGTAATGAGGTTATGTTTGTAACAAACAATTCAGGATTGTCCAGTCCTTCGGTAGCCACCTCACAGGTTACAAGTATAACTTTGTCCAGCGCTGTATGTGGTGGCAATGTGATCTCGGATGGTGGAGCCTCGGTTACCCAACGAGGAGTTTGCTGGGATACTCTTATAAATCCAACAACCGCTAATACCCATACATCAGATGGTAATGGCCTTGGGGTATTTGTAAGTAATGTAACAGGTTTGTTGCCAGGTAAAACCTATCATATAAGAGCCTATGCCACCAACAGTCAGGGAACCTCTTATGGCCTTGACAACCTATTTACTACCTTAACTTCAACTGTTACACCACCGACAGTATCAACCTCAAGTATATCAAACCTTACAAATACAACTGCAAATGCAGTGGCTACTGCCACCATCCAGAGTGGAGTATCAACCGGTACTATCAGTGGTATCAACATACCCGAAACCAGAAAACCTTCCTGAATTTCGTGTCCTTTTATTTGTGCTATGACAAACTCAATTCCCAAACCCACACCATACGAAACCACGATGGTTGGCAATACCGCCAGGGCTCCGAATAAAAATTTATCCCAGAAACCAACTTCCTGACCAATTGCAAGATAATGCTGAAA
>CAZJZF010000506.1:0-2400 GCA_964550385.1 uncultured Lentimicrobiaceae bacterium
GGTAAGATTCAGGTAATCATCACCACGTCCGGTAGGTTTATGGTTATAATACAGAGGCAGTTGCCCTTCGTGTTGGGGCCAGCTGAACGGGAGTCGTCCGGCAGGGTTGTACAAACCCAGCAGCACTTGTGCCACTGCAGAGCCTCCAACCTCTCCGGGATCCCAGGCCTGAAGGATGGCATCGGCTTCATCGATCCAGCCACGCATGGTAACTGCACTCCCCCCGATGAGTACTACCACCAGTGGTTTGCCCGTTGCGGCTACCGCCCTGATGAGCTCCTCCTGCCTGCCCGGCAGTCCCAGCAAAGCTCTGTCTCTGAATTCTCCCTCCTCGATGCCAGCCACTACAACAGCTACATCGCTTTTACGGGCAAGAGATACTGCTTCCTTTATTTCCTGATCGATATTTCGATCGGCTCCGAAGTCCCAAACCAAGCGTATTCTGGCGTTTCCAGTGGTTTCGAAATACACCATTTTCAGACTGTATTGTTGCCCTTTCACCATTTTTACCGGAACAGTGGTGGTACGGTAAGTCTGTTTTTGCCAATTGTCAATCAGCAATTTTCCGTCAAGCCAGAGGCGATAGCCATCATCACCAGTCACCCCAAGTTGAACCTCCCCACTTACCGGACTGGTAAGAAATCCGGTCCATCTAACCGAATAACAGTCATATGATATTTTTTCAGGGTCGGGTGAAAAAAGGGTCCATCCGAAATCAATCACCGGGTCAATGCGAACCAAAACCGGCTTACCACTGAGATTTGAATTGGCAAAATACTCACCCCTGATTCCCTTTTTTGGAAGGGTTCCTTCGAGGTGAGACAGGAATGAATCAGCAACCTGAATCAGTGGCTCATCAGTCCTGCCACAACCCCTGGCATATCCGATACTTACCATGGCAGGAAGCAGACTCCTCATACCCTGCAGGATGCTTACAGGTGCTATCCCCGGGCCTGAATAGCCGCCCGGTCGTGCTTCAACCGCATCGCTTCCGATGAGGGCGATGCTGCGCACGGTGGAATCCAACGGAAGGATCCCTTTCCCGTTTTTCAGCAGCACCATCGACTCAAGTGCCGAAACTTCAGCCAGTGCGCGATGCTCTGCCTTCCCGTTCCACTTTTTCGCATCTTCCGGGTTTACATACGGGTTTTCGAACAAGCCCAGCTCGAACTTGGTTTTCAACACACGGCTTACTGCCTCGTCAATGGCTTTCTGACTTATCATCCCTTTGGTGAAAACCTCATAGAACAGGTTGTAATGGTCGCGCGAAGTCTGAAAAATCACATCAAGCCCGCTCTCCAGGGCCTCACGGGTGCTTTCGGGATAGGTAGCAGTAATGAAATGGAGTACATTGGAGCCTCCGGTAGCCCCTGCATCAGAAATCACATACCCCTTGAACCCCCACTTTTTGCGGAGAAGTTCAGTGAGCAGCCACCTGTTGGCTGTGCAGGGTCTGCCGTTGATAGAGTTGTACGACGCCATCAGCGATCTGGCTCCGGCTTCATCAAAGGCGGCACGGTATGGAGCCGCAAATACTTCCTCCAGCAGCCGTTCATTATAATCAATGGAATAACTGTCACGACCTCCTTCACCCCAGTTGGCAATGAAATGCTTTGGTGAAGTTACAATGCCATTTCTTTCAAAGGCTGCAATAAAGGAAACTCCCATCCTGCTAACCAGATAGGGGTCCTCGCCATAGGTCTCCTCAACACGCCCCCAGCGCTGATCCCTGGCTATGTCGAGTACCGGAGAAAGAATCTGCCGGATTCCCCGGCTTCTGGTTTCCAAGGCAATCGCTCCGGCTACTTCTCCCATCAGTTCTGTATTCCAGGTAGCAGCAAGCCCAATCGCCTGCGGGAAACGGGTTGCTCCTTCCCGTACCAGACCATGCAACGCCTCATCAAAAGGGATTGCCGGAATGCCAAGCCGGGTTTCTTCGGTAAAGTAGCGCTGTATCTCATTGATAACCTTTGCAGTCTCTTCTGCATTCCCTGATCCGCTGTAATCCAGCATCTGTTCCTGTCCACCTGCTCCTCTGCCTTTCACAGAAACCTGAAACCCGAAAATGCCGTGCTTGTAGTTTTCCTTCCCATCACTCAGGTCACCGGGAATCATGTACAACTGCCAGAATTTTTCTTCCAGTGTCATCCGTTTCAACAAATCTTCCACCCGGCGGTCAATGGATTGTCCGGAATCAAGATACAATGGCTTCTTCACCTTTCCTGAATTGCAGGAAATTGTCAGCAAAACGGATAGTATCAACAGAATATTAAAAAGAAATGAGTGTTTTTGATGCATTATGTCTAATTTTGGTTAGCGAATATATCCAATTCCCGAAATCAAATCAAACACATTTATGGAAACAAAGTATGGATTTACCAAAATGAGCATTACCGACAG
>CAZJZF010000507.1:0-2397 GCA_964550385.1 uncultured Lentimicrobiaceae bacterium
TGGGGGTTGTGCTACATTCATCAGCTTCTTCAGGTCACTGTTAGGGTCGAGGTATACCTCAAAAGCCCACCCCTTGCTGTTTACAAGGTTTTTTACCATATGGGTTGTCCTGGCATCATCAATCGATACTGCCACCATCCTGAAGCCAAGTTCTTCTTTCCAGGTATCCATCTCGTCATTTATGGCTGTCAACTCCTTAATGCAGGGTTTGCACCAGGTGGCCCAGAAAGAAACCACAATCGGAACCGTGTCATTCAGAATATCTCTGGCGTTCACAATTTTGTCATCCAGGGTGCGAATCTCCACGGATGGCACGTCTGAAGTTTGAGTTTTTACGGTGTCCTGCGCCTGGGTTAGAGGAATGCAAAACATAAATGCAAGTGCTATAATTGGACTTTTTTGAAGCATCTCAGTTGATTTAGAGTATTGATGAAAAATTTCCCTGACAAAAATAGAGATTATCTGATTGGACATTCAGTTACTTGTTCCAACTTTTTGTCCTTTAAAGCATTTGCATGCTTAACGAATAGATTATCAGAGTCTAACATTCAGTTTTTTTTTGTTGCCCGAAATGGTATTCTTTGTACATTGCACCCCTAAAAATCAAACCCATGAAAAGAATACTACTTCTTCTGGCAGTTAATGTGTTCATGCTGGGATCAGTGCTTGCTCAGTATTACTACATTCCTGCAAACATCAATCCATCCGGTAATCCCGGAAACCTGAATGCCAACACCGAGGAACCTTTTGGTGATGGTTTGATGCCCGGTTGGACCAACATCGATCCGATGACCACTTCCCCTGCGTGGACGGCAGTGCAAACCATCCCTTTTGCCTTTCAGTTCAATGGCGCACCCGTTACCCAGTACATCGTTTCCAATTCCGGTGTGCTTACCTTCACAACCACTGCAGGCAGCCCTCCAGGCACATCAAATGATGTTTTGCCCAATGCCGGAATACCGGATAAATCCGTTTGTGTTTGGGGTATTACCTGGACAGGAGGCCCCAATTGCAACGACCGGATCGTTACAAAGACTTTTGGAGTTGCCCCAAACCGCCAGCACTGGATCCAGTTCAATACCTACAATATTCCTGGTGCAAACACCCAGTGGTGTTATCTCTATTACAGCATAGTACTCGAAGAAGGTACCAACAATATTTATGTGGTCGACCAGCGCTGCAGCGACAAGGGATTCTGCCAGCCAACCCTTACTATCGGTGTGCAAATCAATGGCACAACCGCCACAATGGTTGCCGGTTCACCGAACCTTGGCACCAAGGCAGGCACCAGCAAAACTGCCGTCGATAATAAATACTATACCTTTATTAAAGGCACCCCTCCAACCCGCGACGTTGGAGTTTCATGGCTGCAGATGAGCAACTTCCTGATCCTGAATGCAGGTCCGTTCGATGTAAAAGGAAAGGTGAAGAACTATACGGGCAATACCGTTACCTCCTATGACATGAATTATAGTGTAAACAATGGCCCGGCTAAAACCTGTCACCTTACCGGGGCTGCCTATGATATTCCCGGCTACGGTGAAGAGTGGTTTATCCACGACAGTATCTGGATGCCACCTGACACAGGAGTTTACCATTTCAAATACTGGGCTTCCAATATCAACGGTGGAACGGATGAAAACAACAGCAATGATACCATGTACAAAACGGTTGAGGTCTCTAATGCCTTCACCCCGAAATTAAGACTTTTTGAGGAGTTTACCTCTTCCCATTGTATCCCTTGTAAGGATGGAAACATCAACCTGAAAGCTGTGCTTGATAAATACCCCAACGATTACACACTCATAAAATATCCGACCAACTATCCAGCCCCGGGAGACCCCTATTATACCGCAGAGTGTGGTACACGGTTTACCTATTATGATGTTGATTCATTACCTGATATGTACGTTAACGGTAGCATCGTTGATCCAATGTATATTGATACCACCCAATATAATGAGCTATGGGATAAATCCTATATGATGTTTAATCCTACACATACCCGGGTTGGAAATACATTTACCGTTACTGCATCCATTCTGCCTTTCGAAAACTTTACTTCAGGCACCCTTGCTGTCAGGTTTGCTTTGGTAGAGAAAACTACTACCGGAAATGTGGGATCAAACGGTGAAACCATTTTTTACAATACGTTTCGCAAATTCATTCCGGATGCCGCAGGTGTTAATCTGGGACAGCTACAGAAAGCGGTTTTCAAAACCATCACCAGAAACTATACATTCCCGTCTCCTAATACGATTGAAAACTTCAACAACCTGCAGGTGGTGGTTTTTGTGCAGGATGATGCTACCAAAAAGGTGCTGCAGTCTGCCATTTCAACCCAATCCAACAGCATTGATGACCAGGCTGGCCAAAAGCACATACTAAAGCTCTTCC
>CAZJZF010000508.1:0-2367 GCA_964550385.1 uncultured Lentimicrobiaceae bacterium
CCGGCCTGGTCACAAGGAGGAAATGCTCCATGGAGTGTCACGACTGAAAACCCCTATGACGGATTGTATTGTTCAAAATCCGGTGCCATCGGTCATAGCCAGGCCTCTGAAGTGAGCCTGGAACTTTTCCTCACTTCAGCCGGAACCGTTTCATTTTATAGAAAAGTATCCTCCGAAAGCGGGTATGATTTCCTTAAATTCTATATCGATGGGGTACAGCAGGGACAATGGTCGGGTACCGTTGCATGGGGAATGGCAGAGTTTGATGTAAGCTCTGGTCTGCATACCTTCAAATGGGTTTATTCCAAGGATGGGAACACCGTAGCCGGCTCCGATTGTGCATGGATCGATTTCATCATCTTCCCGCCCTACAGCCCCATTCCCGAACCGGCCAATATCGCATTGTCTCCGGCCCAGTTTTCCAAAACACTTGGAATCGGATCAACCGCTTCCGATATGCTGATCATCTCCAACACCGGGGAGCAGGATCTTACCTTTACTGCACAGGTTGAGTATATTGGATCAGCCGGGAAATCACAGGCGACGGTTTATCCGCTCAATGCCAGTTACAACACCGGCACCACTACATCAGCAGCAAAAACAGAGACCAGCCTGGTGAAAGGGTATCCCACCACCCAGGCCGGGTGGATGAAGTTCGCACTGGGATCCATTCCCGATGGGTCTACCATCAACTCTGTGGAGTTTCACGGCTATGTGAATGCGACCTATTATCCTTACTGGAACATCAACCCGGTGACGAATGATCCCCTTACCGCCAGCGCGTCAGCACTGTACAACGATATTGTTGCTGAATCCTCATCCGGTTATTACCTCTATCGTTCAGAATCCAGCAGTTATTCCACCGGCTGGAAGGTGCATACCCTGGGTGGGAATGCCAGTGCGAACCTGCAATCATCCCTCATCCAGGACTGGTTTGCCATAGGGATCATGGACCGGGATAACAGCTCTTCCTACTACATCGGGTTCGATGGCTGGAATGAAGTCAACAAACCTTACCTGGTTGTGGATTATACCTATGTACCATCTTATACCTGGCTCAAAGTAAACGGGCTCAACTCCACGTCAGGAACAGTAACTCCGGGGAACAGCCAGCAGATCCCTGTCAGTTTTGATGCCGGGTCATTGGCAGTGGGTACGTACCAGGCCAATATCAGGGTATCCTCGAATGATCCGGAAACTCCCCAGGTATTGGTCCCGGTGATGCTGACCATATCCACCGACCGGAGCCTCAGCCTGAAGATCCTTCTTGAGGGGCTGTATGATGGTGCCGGGGGTATGCGCAAGGCACAGAATGAAAGCGGGGATCAGTTTGCAGGAACAATTGCTGATAAGGTGAGCATTGAGTTGCATGATGCTGTTCAATACAGCACGATTGTATACAGTGCCCAGGATATCAATCTCAATACCAATGGCTCCTCCAGCCTGATGATCCCTGCAGTGCACAGCGGCAGTTATTATATTACGGTGAAGCACCGCAACAGCATAGAGACCACAACAGCAATGCCTGTTTCCTTTGCAGCCGGTGCGATCAGTTATGATTTCAGTACATCTGCTGCGCAGGCCTATGGTAACAACCTCAAGGCAGCCGGTGGGAGTTACCTGGTCTATGCCGGGGATGTGAACCAGGACGGGCTTGTCGATTCCGGGGATATGATCACCGTTGATAATGATGCCAACGGGTTTATTACCGGTTACGTTGCCAACGATGCCAATGGAGACGGCCTGGTCGATTCTGGTGATATGATCTTCGTGGATAACACCTCCGGAGATTTTATAGCGACCATTACACCATAATCAAACAGGTTATCAGGATTATTTCCTTTCACACTAACGGACTATAAATACTTTGGACATACTTTATAAGAATTAAAATGAAAAAATCCATTCTCGTAATCGCTGCCATACTACTGGTATTCAACCTTTTTGCCGGGAAACTGGTTCTGATTAAAACCCACTCATTTGAAGAAGTCAAAGCCCTGTCGGTTGATGGACGAACGACCTTGAACCATCTTGGCTACGGATTTGTAATTGCTACCCTGGAGGGTACACCGGACAGTGAGTGGATTCTTTTGGATGAAACAGCCTGGGATAAAAACTACGGGTATTTCCTGGTAATCGCAGAGGAAACCAGGAACCTTGAATACAGGCAATACCTGGAAAGTCAGTCAGATATGCTGTACCAGGATAATGAAGTCCTGATCATCAAAATGGAAGAAGCCTTGCTTGGGCAGATCCTTCCCCCGGTGAACGGAAGTATGACACGGCTGTGGAACCAGGTTGTCACCCTGCCGGGACAAACCCAGGTAAGCACAACAGGGAGCCGCAGTCCGGATCCATTTATTATTG
>CAZJZF010000509.1:0-2362 GCA_964550385.1 uncultured Lentimicrobiaceae bacterium
CAATCATGAGATTTCTATTTATTACATTCCCCAAAGATGTTTCTGTATTCAGGTTGCTTTGGATAAACAGCTGAACAGGAATTTGAATGTTTGATTAGGATGATGAGTTCTCGAGTCGGAATGTAGTGGATATTAAAAAAGAGAATACTGGGAACGCCTTTTCGGCAACCCTTGTTACTATTTCGTAACTGTACATAACTCAAAAGCCTGCTAATCAAACGATTAACAGGCTTTTGGAGTAGCTCCACCAGGAATCGAACCTGGATCTATGGTTTAGGAAACCACCATTCTATCCGTTGAACTATGGAGCCTTTTTGCGGGTGCAAAGATAGGGGGTTTTTTCCGAAATTAGCAAGAAGGTGCCGCACCGGCCTCAAAAACAGACGGGTTTGCCTACCTTTGTATCCATGGCCGGAATATATATACACATCCCCTTCTGTCGCACCAAATGCGGGTACTGCAATTTTTTCTCGGTAGCTTCTCTGAAACATGCCAGCGAAGTGCTGAGTGCTTTACTGGCCGAGATAGACCTTACTGAAGAGTATCTGCAGAAAGAAACCATTGAAACCCTATACTTTGGTGGTGGCACCCCTTCGCTTCTGCAGCCCGCTTCCATCCAATCGCTGCTGGATGCCATTAACGCAAAACACCGGGTGGCAGCCGATGCTGAAATTACACTGGAAGCCAACCCCGATGACCTATCTGCACACAACCTGAAGGCCTGGATCGATGCCGGCATCAACCGCATCAGCATGGGTATCCAGTCCTTCCAACCCTCCGACCTTGCCTTTCTCGACCGAAGGCACAACGCCGAAGCAGCCCGGCAAAGCCTCCGTCTGCTGGCAAGCGCCCCTCTGCATTCGTGGTCGGCCGATCTCATCTACAACATTCCCGGCCAGACTGTTGAAATGCTGGAACATAATCTTCGGCTTTGCATCGAAGCCGGCACCCCCCACATCTCCTGTTATGCCCTTACCGTGGAGGAAAAAACCCTGCTTCATCGCCAGATTCGTTCCGGGGAAAAGCCGCTTCCCCCCGAAACGGATTTCAGAGAACATTTTCTGCTGGTGGCAAACAGACTCTCAGAGGCAGGATACCTGCATTACGAAACCAGCAATTTCGCCCTGCCCGGTCACCTGGCCCGGCATAACACCGGCTACTGGTTCCAGAAACCGTATCTCGGTCTTGGTCCATCGGCCCACTCCTACAACGGAACTTCACGCCGGTGGAATCCCGCCTCCATCAGCGCCTACCTGGCAGCGGTTGCCAAAGGGCAACCGTGGGAAGAAGAGGAACGCCTGTCGTCTGTAGTAAAAAACAATGAATTCATTATGACCAGGTTAAGAACCTGTTGGGGAATCCCTTTCGAGGAAATAAAAACTGCTTTCGGGCCGCAAAGACTATCATCTCTCCTAAGGGCAGCAGAACCCTGGATAGCCTCAGGCCACATGAAAACCGACGGGAACTGCTTATGGCTTACCTTTGAAGGGATGTTGTTTACGGACCGCATTACCTCCTCATTGTTTGCCGAAAAATAAGGGGATGCAGGTCTCTCACTCCCGGGGTATGGGGCTGTCTGTATGAATTCATAGAATAAGTTGTTACATTTGTCACCTGTAAAATCGGGAAATTATGCCATTACTGGGTTCGATCATCAAAAAAGCCATTGAGATCAGAAGGAACAAACCCCTGGATATCATCAGGAGAAAGGGGGATGCCTGCCAGATGCAGAAAAGCACGCTGCAAAATCTGCTGAAGAAAAGCATGAATACGGCTATCGGGGATTATTACAATTTCGGTAAGATTCTGGACAGCCCTGATGTTATGCAAGCTTTCAGGGAAACGGTTCCTGTACACGATTACAATTCCATTTTCAGCAGATGGTGGTACCGTCAGCTCAATGGAGAAGCATTTGTAACCTGGCCGGGCAAGGTGAGATACTACGCCTTAAGTTCAGGTACCTCGGAGGCCAGCTCGAAATACATCCCCGTTACTCCGGATATGATCAGGACCATGCGGCGTACCAGCGTAAGGCAGTTGGTATCGCTTGCCAATTTCAATCTTCCGAGCGACTTTTTCGAAAAAGGGATTCTCATGCTGGGGGGTTCCACACACCTGCAGTACAACGGAACCTATTACGAAGGGGATCTCTCCGGGATCAATACAGCAAGAATTCCGTTCTGGTTTCAGCACTTTTACAAGCCCGGCAAAAGGATCTCAAGAGAACGTGACTGGAGCACCAAGCTCAATGAAATCGTCAGGAAAGCTCCGGAATGGGACATTGGAGCCATTGTAGGGGTGCCTGCCTGGTTCCAGATTCTGCTGGAGATGATCATCAAGAAATACAATCTGAACCACATTC
>CAZJZF010000510.1:0-2362 GCA_964550385.1 uncultured Lentimicrobiaceae bacterium
AGTAAATAATTTGCTCCATTAGGGAGACAGCTCTGGAATTGTACCGTTTAATGTTGATATACAGAGAAAGAAGGGCAAGGATGATATAAGGCCCTTCAGATGAAGGATCTACTCGTCCGGTAAGCCTGCCTCCAATGTATATATACAGGTAAGCAGCTACTATGGCAATGGCAATTCCTAAAACAACCGATACAAAAGCAGCACCTGTAAGGCCTGTACGCACTTCAACCCTGAAACGGTGTTCATCGGGGCTTACCCTTCCGGTGAATCTGACCAGATCTTCGGCACCATCCTTTTGCTTCGCCTCAAGCGAAAAGGTTTGTCCATCGTAAGCACCTGTGAACATGGGGGAGCCATTCCTTCCCCTCCGCCATCCCTTCTTCCTTCCAAAGGATACTTCGCGCTTCTGTTCCAGCATCAGTGCAAACCTGTGCCTGAGATCCGGAAGCCCGCCGTAGGCATAAAACGTGTACTTCTGAAAGGGAAAAATCATAAGCAGACCCCAATAGATTCTACCTGCAAAGATGCAAAAAAAACTGTCGGTTTTGCAATAAAGGCAGGAATACCCTACTTTAGCCCCGTGGAAAAAACCAACTGGAAGAAGGTACTGGAACGATTTCTGGCCTGGCGGATACGGAAAATCCCTGACCGGCAGTTTATCGGCATGGTGGCTGTAGTTGCCGGCCTTGCAGCCGGCCTTGCAGCTGTAGTTCTGAAAAACGCCGTGTACTTTATCCGGATGGTGATTGTGGATGGGGTGATTGCTTCCTATCAGCCCTACTTTTTCTTTCTGTTTCCCATGATCGGCATCGCCATCACCATACTATTCATCCGTTTTGTGGTAGGAAAGAAGGTGAAACATGGCATTCCCAACATCCTTTACTCCATTGCCCAAACTGAGGGAAAAATAGACCGCCACAACATTTACTCCTCCGTTGTTACTTCAGCGTTAACCGTCGGATTTGGAGGTTCTGTCGGGTTGGAAGGGCCCACGGTATCCACAGGTGCAGCCATCGGATCCAATATCGGACAGGTACTCAGACTCAATCAGAAACAGGTCAGCCTCCTGATTGCATGCGCCTGTGCCGGAGCCATTGCCTCCATATTCAAAGCTCCCATCGCTGCCATCGTTTTTGCAGTAGAGGTCATTATGATTGATCTTACCATGGCTTCCATCGTTCCACTGCTCATCGCGTCCGTTTCCGGCGCCTTAACATCCTATTTGTTATTGGGTTCAGGTTATCTGTATTCATTTCGCCTTACTGAAGCATTCATCTTAACCGATATTCCTTTCTATATCCTGCTGGGGATCGTTGCCGGACTCCTTTCAACCTATTTTACCAGGATTTATATCCATACCAACAAGCTTTTTAAAAAGATAAACGGAGCCTGGAACAGACTGCTTGTGGGTGGCATCTTGCTTGGATGCCTTATATTTGTTGTACCTGCCTTCTATGGTGAAGGATACGAAGCTGTGAACAGTTGCCTGCGGGGCGACTTCTCCTATATCTTTGATAACTCACTGTTCACCGCCTATAGGGGGCAGTTTACCGCCATTACAATCCTGCTCCTGGCCATTGTGCTGCTGAAGGTATTTGCCACTGCCATCACGTTTGGTGCCGGAGGAGTGGGCGGCGTCTTTGCCCCAGCCCTGTTTATTGGAGCGAACCGTGGAATTTTGTTCTCTTTTATTGGCAAATGGCTTGGCTTCAACCTCAACACCAGCAACTTCGCCCTGGTGGCCATGGCTGGTATGATGGCAGGTGTTCTGCACGCTCCCCTTACCGCAATCTTTATGATCGCAGAAATCACCGGTGGTTACAGCCTGTTCCTGCCCCTGATGATCGTTAGCACCATCGCCTTCATCACCACACGGTATTCAGTACCTCATTCCATTTATACCTACCAACTGGCCGAAAGGGGTCAACTGCTCACGCATGATAAAGACCGGAACATGCTGAAAATGCTGAATGTATCCGATCTGATTGAAACCAACTTTCAGATAATCAAACCCGAACAATCACTTGGGGAGTTTGTAAAAGTGATCGCAAAATCCGAACGCAATGTATTTCCGGTAACGGATTCCAAAGGCATCTATCTGGGCATCATCTTCCTCAACGATGTCCGTGAAATTATTTTTATGCCCGAAAAATATAACACTGTGTTTGTGAAAGATCTGATGTACCTGCCCGAAGTGAAGGTGTCGCCTGATGATTCGATGGAAGTGGTGGCCAAGCTGTTTCAGGAAACAGACAACTACAATCTGCCGGTGGTAAAAGACGGAATGTATCTGGGCTTTGTCTCCCGTGCAAATGTATTTTCGGCCTACAGAAAACTCCTGAAAGAATACTCTGAGTAATTA
>CAZJZF010000511.1:0-2354 GCA_964550385.1 uncultured Lentimicrobiaceae bacterium
CATGAGATCCGTTTTCTGCTCGGCAAAGCGATGCGTCACCAGCTCCGGATAATTCCCATGCTGGAATTTTTCGAGGACGACTCACTGGATTATATTGAAAACATCGACCATTTGCTGCACAACTGACAGAAAAAATCCCAATGCATCTTCCCCTGTTCATTGCAAGAAGGTACCTGCTGTCGCGCAAAAAACACCATGCCATCAACCTGGTTTCGGCGATCTCTGCCATAGGTGTTATGGGCGGTAGTATCGCATTTATTCTTGTGCTGTCGGTTTTCAACGGCTTTGAACAGGTGGTGATGTCGCTGTTCAGTTCCTTTGAGCCAGATCTGAAAATAACAGCAATAAAGGGAAAGACCTTTGTTCTTTCTGAAGAAGAAAAATCCAGTATTCTCGAAATCGAAGAGGTAGCGCAATATCAGGAAGTAGTGGAAGAAATGGCACTGCTGAGATACAGGCAGAGGCAGCACATCGCCCTGCTAAAAGGGGTGCGGGAGGATTTTACCAGAACGACCGGCCTGGATACCATGCTGTTTGCAGGCAAGTTTGAACTACAGGAGGGGGGGATTGCAAGAGGGGTAATGGGTGCAGGTATTGCCTATAAACTGGGGGTTAATCTTCAGGATTTTCAGAATCCCGTAGAGGTATTTTTACCCGACAGAACTGCAGGTATTGGCGAAATATCATCCTCTTTCAATCATCTGCCGATGTTTCCTGCCGGAATCTTTTCGATTCAGCAGGATATAGACAATAAATATGTGCTTGTGCCGGTTGGCTTTATGAGAGAATTGTTACATTACAACAGGGAAATGACCTCATTGGAGTTGGCGGTATCCTCTCCTGCAATGGTGAACAACGTGAAAAATTCTGTCAGGAAATTACTGGGGGACAAGTTCCGGGTACAAGACAAATTCGAACAGCAGGAATTGTTGTACCGGATCATCCATTCCGAAAAATGGGCGATTTTCGCTATACTCTCATTTATACTGCTCCTGGCCATCTTTAATGTTGTGGGATCCCTAACTCTGCTGATCCTTGACAAAAGGAAAGATATTGCCGTGCTGCAGACCCTGGGAGCCTCCAACAGCACCATCAGGAAAATTTTTCTGCTGGAAGGATTGCAGATTTCTTTCTGGGGAAACCTGGCTGGTTTGCTCATTGGCGGAACACTGGCTTTTGTGCAGCAACGCTATGGCATCATTGGCATCGGACAGGCCGACACCCTGGTAATTGATGCCTATCCTGTAAAGATCAACCCTTCAGATTTTCTGCTGATCTTTGCCATCGTAATGGGTATTGGTGCGATCGCTGCGTGGCTACCGGTACGCAGATTGTCGAAACAGTATGTGGAAATCAAGCTATAAAGAATTGAAAACCAGCACGGCGATACAGGACAGCCATCCGGCAGGGCATTATAACATAATCGCTCTGTTGTTCCTGCTACTTGTAATGGCAGCTTGCGCAAACATCGTTTCCCCAACAGGTGGAGCAAAAGATTCAGATCCACCTGTGGTGGTGATGGCAACCCCCCAGGCCGGGACAACAGAATTCCGGGGGCAGTCACTTTTAATACGTTTCAATGAATTCTTTCAGGCTCCTTCCCTCCAGCAGGAAATACTGATATCGCCTCCTATGGCTGCCAACCCTGTTTTTAAGGTGCAGGGTAAAACCCTGAAAATTTCCTGGAGTGATACTTTGCTGATAAACACAACCTACGCTTTCCATTTTGGAGGTGCTATCAGGGACATCACCGAAAACAATCCGATGAAGGATTTCAGTTTTTATTTCTCAACCGGTCCTCATCTCGACTCGCTTTCACTGGAAGGGAAGGTTCAAAATGCCTGGGATGGCAGGACCGAAGAAAACATATACATATTGTTGTATCCTGAAGCTGTGGCAGATTCATCGATTTCGTTTACACTGCCCCGTTATGTTGCCAGACCCGATAAGAACGGTCTGTTTCGAATAGCGCACCTCGCGGAGGGCAGGTATCTGCTGGCTGCGGTATCAGACCAAAACAACAATATGTTATACGATCTGATTACTGAACCTTTTGCATTTTATCCTGAACTGGTGATTCCCGCATTTGCTGATACCTCAATGACTCATGGCCCTTTGGATTCGCTGGCACCAGCCAAACCCTCTGTGAAAGGATATGCTTTGCAAATGTTCACCGGTAGCGACAGCGTACAGCGGGTGCTTTCCGTTGTTACCGAAGGAAAACACAAAGTTGTGGTTGCCTTGCGTTATCCTGTAATTGAACCTGTGGTTGAGCTTCCCGGCCTTGGAAATGAGACATTATCAGGGTTTCATTGGAATAAGAATTCGGACACCCTGAAAGTATGGTTCATGTA
>CAZJZF010000512.1:0-2350 GCA_964550385.1 uncultured Lentimicrobiaceae bacterium
AAAAAAAGTTGGGCAGTTGGACAATTGGGCAGTTGGACAATTGGACAGTTGGACAATTGGACAGCATGTCCTGAGGGCGTAGCCCGAAGGATCACAGTTGGTTGTTCGTTGCAAGGGTCATCATTTGCCGGAGACGAATGCTCCGCCGACTGTGGGGGCCGACTGATCGTCAGTGGTCAAGGCCGCTGTCAAAATCAATCCGGACCTCCTGCCCCGGCTGTTTTTGCTTGAAATTATTCAGTTTGTAGCTCAGGGTAAATATGAAGACGGGTCCTTCGTACCGGTACCAGTTCTCAGCATAGTAGCCCTCTCCGGAAACGGAATAATGGTACAGTCCTGTATCAAAAGTATTGTGAGTCCTCAGGCCAAGTACAAGTTTTTTATTGAAAAATGAATGGTTCAGGATAAAATCAAAGTAATAGAATTCATCGGCATGTCCCTGGGGAATCTCGCCCGGGGCATAATATATAGCCAGGAATTGAAAGGTGGTGTTCTTTGTAACAGTAACGGTAGAAGTAAAACTACCGTTCCAGGCGATACTGCTCCCCTCCGTTTCATTTCCGTCGGCCAGCCGGCCTATCCATTGCGAATGATAAGCATTTCCGGTAACCCGAAACCTTAGCCATTCAAGGGGTTTATAACTCCAGGCCAGCTCAACCCCTGAACTGATTTCCTTGTCGAGATTGGCATAAGTTTCCACGAAGCGGTCATCGATATCCAAAAAATAAGACCCGATTGGATCATGTGAATAGCGGTAATACAACACGGTATTCAGCTGGATCTTGTTTATCATCAGCATATGGCTGAGTTCGTAAGAATCGATGTATGACGACAAGAGATAAGGATTTCCCATCTTTGTTTCATAGCTGTCGGATGAATAGATAACGGGGCTCAACTGCCATTCATCCGGCCGGGAGGTCCTGCGGCTGTAACTCAATCCGAACCTGTGCTTTTCCTTCAGTTCCCTGTAAAGATGCAATGACGGAAAGAGATTTGTTGCGGTTGTCGAAGCATTAAATTCATTCTGCCTGAAGTCCAGGTTATAATGATAAATTTCGAGGCGTAAACCGGCCTCGTAATCAAACCATTTTTTAATTGTTCCTTTTATACTCGAATAAGCGGCATTAACACTATTCTTATAATCAAACTGCGTTACCGGGCCGGCAACCGGTATGGTGAAATCCACTAAAGCCATGCTGTCGGAGATCGAATAATCGTACCCTGACAATTGCATTTCAGTGAGCAGTCCGGCCGAGAAAGTGATCCCCTGTTTCAGGGGCAGGGAATAATCGGCGCTGAAGCGGAACTGGGAGCGGTCGGATGTGTTCCGGAACTGACGGGAATAAAGGGGTTCTTCGACATTAAAATTGTCTGAATGTGAATTGAGCAATCCTCCGTAAAACGCAGCTATATCGATTTTATGCCCTTCTTTGTTTTTAAACAGATGGTTAAAAGTGATATCGCCGCTGATAAATTTATTCTCCAGCAGGAACTCTTCATGGGTAACCTGGCTGGTAAGAGAATCTGCAAGCCCTTGCCGAACCCGCCGGTAGTCAGAAGCAATATCCCGTGTGAATTTCCAGGTGCCGATTTGAGCGGAAAATCCCAGGCTGGTTTTCTCGTTGATTTCATACCCGGCACCCACTTTCATATCTGCGGAGAACCTGTTGATCCGGCGATTTGAATGGATCGTTTCCTGGTAAGCGGAGTCGGCATCCGACACATCGCGGAAGCCCCGGTTCGAAGTTCGCTGTGTTTTATCGGAAAATGACACGGACGCAAATGCGCTGAATTTCCCTAACTGCCTGTTGGCCATGACACTCCCCGAATACTTATCACCATTGGCGATACTGAAATTCACCAACCCTTCGGTCTTACTTTTGTATTGTTTTTTCAACTTCAGGTTGATGATACCGGCTGTGCCTTTAGCTTCATATTTCACCGAAGGATTGGTAATGATCTCAATACTTTCAATGGTTTCGGCGGGGGTTTGCTGCAGAAGCTGAACAGGGTCTATCAGGGTTGGTTTTCCGTTGATGAGCAGCGTAAAATCGGCGCTGCCCCTGAGCAGGACCTGGCCCAGGGCATCAACCTGAACGGAAGGTACGTTCTGAAGGGCGTCGACTGCCGTACCGCCTTGCGCCGCAAGCTCTTTGCCGACATCGACCACCGTCTTGTCGATTTCAAAAGTGACCGGGTTCCTGATATCTTTTATTTCAACTTCATCCAGGTCATATAACGAGACTTGGAGGCCAATCCTACCGAGGTCTGCCTGGTTGTTTGCCTGACCGACATGTATATTTTCGACGATTTTTTTCTCATAACCCATGAAATGAATCACGAGAAAGTA
>CAZJZF010000513.1:0-232 GCA_964550385.1 uncultured Lentimicrobiaceae bacterium
GGAAGCAATTCATTCCAGATAATCCTTAACAAAGTAGATAAATCAATCACTTTCAACTACCAATCCACCAACATTGGGAGCGGAACCCTCGACATTGTGGTAGGGATTGAGAACTCTACGGGAACCCTTGGGTTAGGACCCATGATTGATGTGATGCCTGCGGGAAACTTTACCAGACAGTTTTATTATCCTCCGGTTGTAACCTATGCGGTTACCGACGGGGGAATGGAAT
>CAZJZF010000513.1:242-2348 GCA_964550385.1 uncultured Lentimicrobiaceae bacterium
AGAACGGTGGAGTATTTCTGAAAAAAGGGGGTACCCTTCCTTTGCAGGCTCAGGTTCGTAACAGCGGCAACCAGGTTCTCGGCAGTTTTACGGTCAGGGATACCGTTATCCATTCCACCAGCCTGGTGGCCATGACAAGTGGTTCGGCAGTGGTTCCGGCAGGGCTTGCTGCACAGGCAACCGCACTGGTTACGTTTCCCAACTCATTCACGCCAACTACAGCAGGAACTTACCAGTTGAATACATCCATTGCCGGAATCACCGGGGACATGGTTGCATCCAATGACCGAAAAACACAGGAAATCATTGTGATAGACACTGCATTGACCACCATGACCCTGGATTATTCAAATGGGGTAGCCGGAGGGGGTGGCCTCAGCTGGACAGGCGGCAACGGTGGTATCGCCATTTACGTTGAACCACCTGTTTATCCGGTCAGGATTTCCGGCTCAAGATTCCTTATAACATCCAATACCACATCAGTAGGATTTTATGCAAAAATATACAGGGATAACGGTCCCAATAAAAGTCCCGGAACCCTTCTTGATTCTGTGTATGTGAGCCCCATGCAGATCACAACCGGAATATACACCGCGGTTACAACAGCCAATTCAAACATCTACATCGACTCCGGCGGGGTATACCTTGCCTGGATCATGGCTGGCACCGACATCAATATTGGAAGGGATAATACACAGCCTATCTCCTACCGAACCTATGAGGTGCTGTTTAATTCCTGGGCCGATTACAGGGATAAATTCATTGAAGACTTCTGCATTGGTATTGATGTGGTACGCCCGGCCCCAATGGCCGATTTTAATATTGATGCCTCATCCGATCCTGCCTTTACCTTTACTGATATTACAGCATACAGTCCCACCACCTGGAGTTGGAATTTTGGTGATGGCGGCACCTCCAACCTCCAGAATCCAACCCATACCTATACCAGCACCGGCCAGAAAAACGTATGCCTCACTGCCGGAAACACTTACGGCACCAATCAGAAATGCAAGCTGATTACAGTAAGCAATGGAGCTCCCGTTGCCATGTTTACCTACGATGCCACCAACATGCCCATCGTCGATTTTACAGATGCCTCTGGTGGTGCACCCACGGCCTGGAAATGGGATTTTGATGACATCGGACAGGATTCTTCCAACCTGCAAAACCCTACATACATCTTCAATACCAACGGCAATCACAACGTATGCCTTACCGTTTCCAATCAGTACGGCACCAGTCCGGCATATTGTCAGGTGGTAACCATTACCGGTATCGGAATCGACGAATCAGGTTTATCTGCCAATGCCATGGTCTTCCCGAATCCGGCCCACAACAGGCTGTTTATAGTAACCAAATCAGATCTGACAGCTTATTCAGCAAAACTCAGGGTTTTTGATGTTACCGGGCGTGAAATTCCGCTGAACTATACCATAAACAAAAATGCCCTGGAAGTTTCCTGTGGCAACATTGGCGCAGGAATCTATATGTTCACCGTTACAAACGGCAATAACGTTCTGAGCAAAGGGAGGTTTACCGTACAGTAGCCAGCCGGTTTAAAACCATTTTCATTGCCATAACGGCACTTTTTTCAATGTTCCTGATGCGGTCGGTACCCATCAGGAACATTGCTTTTTCAACCCCCTGGTCGTCTGCCACGGAAATCCATACCGTACCAACAGGCTTCTCGGCTGTACCTCCGTCAGGGCCGGCGATGCCTGAAATGGCAACGCCAATGTCAGTCCGGAACAGATTCCTCATGGCACTGGCCATCTGATCCACCGTTTCACCACTCACAGCACCGTGAATGTCAAGGATAACTTCAGAAACCCCGAGCAGCTCCTGCTTGATATCGTTGTGATAGGCCACTACCCCGCCCCTGAAGATTGAAGAGCTCCCCGGCACTGAAGTTATGCGGTGTGCCAGGTAACCTCCGGTGCAGCTTTCTGCTACCGATACTGTAAGATTTTGTTGTTGAAGTATGCGATAAAAATAGCTATTCCACTCCTGCATAGATGTGAGGAAGGCTTCTTGCGGGAATATTGCAAGGGCTTTTCCTAGTTCATGCCGAATAAGGGCAAGATCGATGCCGGCATCGGATGAGAA
>CAZJZF010000514.1:0-2347 GCA_964550385.1 uncultured Lentimicrobiaceae bacterium
ATCTGTGAGTGGGGCTATGTTTTTATCAATGGCGCCCGGCTGGTAACCATTAATTCAGAATCAACAGAAATCGAAGATATTAAGAAGACAGTTGCAGATCTTGGACTTGATGGTGTTGAGAATATCAACTATCTGCAGGCCATTAAAAGGGTTATTGGTATGACTGACAAACCATTTGCAAATTAAAAAACTATGGCACAGGAAATTGAACGCAAGTTTCTGGTGAAGGGGGATTTCAGACCCTTTTCGCACAAGCAGACCCGGATTACACAGGGCTACCTTTCATCGGTACCTGAGCGTACAGTGAGGGTAAGGACCAAAGGAGAAAAGGGATTTATCACCATAAAGGGGATCGGCAGTCAGTCGGGCGCCAGCAGGTATGAGTGGGAGAAAGAGATCCCTGCAGAGGAGGTAAATGAGCTGCTAAAGATCTGTGAGCCAGGAGTGATAGATAAAGTAAGGCACCTGGTAACTGCAGGAAACCATACCTTTGAGGTAGATGAATTTTTCGGAGAGAATGAAGGATTGGTGGTTGCAGAGGTTGAACTTTCGTCGGAGGATGAGACGTTTGACAAACCGGACTGGCTGGCAGAAGAGGTAACCGGGGATGTTCGGTATTACAACTCCATGCTGATGAAGAATCCTTTTAAGAGTTGGTAATCAAGGTTGTTACATAAATATTTTTTTATGGAACAGGGAAAAGCGACCTCTGTAAATGCGGACACAGGGAATCAGCCCGATGATCCGCTGGACATGCACCAATACCGCATTGAGCGGCTGCCGAAGAGGGATAAGACCACATTCGAGAAGTGGCTGGCTATAGTAGGAGCACCTCTGGCATTGATTGTTTTTGTACTTTTTGCTTTTGTGTTTGATCTGCCGTTTCTGCAGAACATTGATTCTTCCAGGGTGGTATCTGCCGAAGCACAGAAGGAGTTTCTGAGGATCGGAGCAGAGGCTTTCAGCCGTTCAAATGTCTATATGCTGGCCATTTTTCTGGCTGGACTGATTTTGTGGATTACCCAGGCAATCCCCAATTACCAAACCTCCCTCATCCTGATCATCTCTCTGGTACTTTTCAATGTACTTCCCGAGAAAGTGGCGTATGCCCAGTTAGGGCACCCGGTAATGTGGCTCAATATCATGTCGTTTGTGCTGGCAAGCATGCTGGTCGAAACCGGCGTTGCCAAAAGGTTTGCCCTCTGGTTTATACTTCGTTTTGGAAAAAATGCCTCCAGTATCTTTCTGAGTTTTATCGTTATCAACCTGATTCTTTCCGCCTTCATCTCTGCCACTACGGCCAAAGCCGCCATTTTGCTGCCAATATTTATGGTGATTGCTGCCATCTACGGCGTAAGGCAGGGTGATGGGCACAAAAACTTCGGACGTAGCATCGTGCTTCAAAACCTGTTGAACATCAATCTTGGAGCCGGAGCTTTTCTCACCGGTTCAGGTGCCAACCTGTTGGCGGCTGCTCTGATAGGTGGTGCCATCGGGGGGAATGTTTTCTTTTCCGACTGGCTTTTTGCCATGCTGCCGATTATGGTGGGTTTGATGCTGATCGGTTACCTGCTGGCCATGCGGGTGTTTTTTCCGTTGGCGCCTGAAGAGAAAATTCCACAGATTCCGGGCGGAATGGATCGCCTTCGGCTGGAGTACCATAAGCTTGGAAAAATCGGCATTAACGAAGTCAAAGCCATCATCATTTTTGTGGCAATACTCGGGCTCTGGGCCACAGACCGTATTCATGGCATAAGCCCCACGGCTGTGGCTTTTGTGGGGGCCATTGTGGCACTTCTGCCGGGGATAGGCATCATAAAGTGGAATGACGTTGACATCCCCTGGCATCTTTTTCTCTTTTCTGCCGGCGCCTACACCCTGGGTGCAGGCCTTGATATTACCGATCTGCCTTCCATCAGCGTAAATGCGTTTTTCGATCATCTCGGCATCGGCGACCAGACCCAGTTCTGGAAAATTTATCTGCTTCTAACCGGAGTGATGGTTTTCAGTGCACTGATATTCCAGTCGAAAACCATGCGTGCCATGATTTTCATCCCTATCGCCATCGGTGTGGCCAATCGTTTTGGGTTCCCCATCCTCAGTCTGGCCCTTCCGGTAGCATTCCTCATCGAACATGTGTATGTGTTCCCTTTCAACAGCAAACCGGCAGCATTGCTGTATGAAACCGACCGATACAGCATGACCGATGCTTTCCGCTTCGGAATTACCATGATGGTTATCGCATGGCTGCTGATTATCATTGCAGGTGAAACCTGGTTCCGGTTTCTGGGTATTACCCCCAATGGAGTCTTTGGTTTGTTCTGATGCATGTATGGCTCTTTGAGCC
>CAZJZF010000515.1:0-2347 GCA_964550385.1 uncultured Lentimicrobiaceae bacterium
GGTAGTTGAATTGACCAACAATGCAGGCAATATCACCTTTGCCAATTGCCGCCTTGAGTCTAGCACTACTTCCACCTCAAGCAATTTTGCCGTAGTATACAGCACCAGTGATGGAGCCGGAAGTCGTTGGCTAACAATTACAAACAGTGTGCTGAAGGGTGGTTATTATGCTGCATACTGGTATGGCAGTTCCGGAGCCCTGAAAAAGAATGGTTTAAGGTTTGAGAATAACCTTATCGAGGATTATTATTATTATGGCATATACACCTATTATTGCGATTCTGTGTTCATCAACGGAAATATAATGAAAAGCCGTGCCAGCTCAGGAGCATTGTATCCTTTGTATGTGGGTTCTACCACCGGTTACGGTGAGATCATGCGCAACAACATCACCTCTACAGGAACTTCATCTCATTACGGTATTTATCTGGCCAGCAAGATTGCTTCCGGCACAACCCCAACCATCATTGCCAACAACATGCTAACCCAATCGGGGAACCTTACCGGCACCGTGTATGGGATGTATCTGGTTAGTTCAAATTATGTAAATGTTTTCTACAATTCCATACGGCTGGCGGGTGGTTCTGCAACTGCTGGAAGGGCTTTCTTCCAGTCATCCGGTACATTTATCAATGTGGTAAACAATACCTTCTCAAACCACAACGGGGGTTTTGCCTACTATGTAACTTCGCCGGGTGGGATTTCTGCCAGCAACTACAACAATTATTTTTCTTCAGCAAGTACTCTGGCCTACTGGGGCTCCAACATGAACAGCCTCAACGACCTGAAGACCGCCAACAGCATGGATCAGAATTCTGTGAATATGAATCCGCCCTTCGTTTCCGCCTCTGATCTTCACCTGGCCACCACTGCTTTGTCTGCCAAAGGCACTCCGGTTTCGGGCATTACCACCGATATAGATGGAGATCCCCGTTCATCCATGCCCACCATCGGGGCAGATGAAATACCACTTATAGCTAAAGATGCAGGCATTTCTGCCATTATTACCCCGGGAACCCAGACAAATGAAGGGCAGGTCTATCCCGTAGAGGTGACCCTCACAAACTTCGGTACAGATACCCTTACCACATGCACCATAGAGTATTCGGTAAACGGAGGTACACCGGTTTCGGTGGTTTACAATGGTATGCTAACATCTCTGGCCTCAGCCAATGTTATCATGCCTTCGATGACTTCGCCAGCCGGGAATTCTTCCATTTGTGCGAAAACAATCCTTATAGGTGATACCAATGCTTTCAATGACCAGTATTGTAAAACCTTCTTCGGAACCCCGCAAAGCGATGCCATGGCTGCCAAGGCCAAGGGGCCTGAAGGAGGATGTGGTTTGGGGTTGGATACCATCAAACTTCAGATTAAAAACATGGGAGGGGTTCCCATCAATACACCAACCCCTTCGGTAATCACAGCGAGCTATCAGGTGCTGGGATCCAGTACCATTGTTACCGAGAATGTAACACAACCTATCCCCCCCGGCGATTCATTGTGGTATACCTTTGCTACCCTGCAGAACTTTGGGGTAAGTGCTGCCGATAGCACCTTTAAAATCTTTGCCTGGGTGAAACTCACAGGTGACAATGTGGCTTACAATGATACCACCGACTTTGAGGTTACTTCACTGCGTACACCACCACCTCCGGTTGTTACCAATGTTACCATACCCTATGGTACCTCAACAACTCTTACAGCTCAGAGTTCCGATTCGGTATTCTGGTATGACAGCGATACTGCCAGTGCAGAGATTGCCACAGGATTATCCTTTACTACACCATTGCTTTACAACAATACTACCTATTGGGTGGGAGCTACCAGCGGAGGCCTGGGGGCAGGAGCCAACATAGCGCTGAATGCTGTGGCATCCCATTCCGGAGGGGGGGCTACCACCTACGGTCCTCAGAACTACAATGACAATATCATACCGGCCTATGCTAACCTGCCATGGGGTTGGGTTTCAACCAACGGCTGGATTGAATATACCTGGACTACTCCGGTGACCTTTAATGCTGTGAAGTTTTATAAGGATAACCGCCCCATGACCTCATGCACATTCCAGTACTGGGATGGTGCTGGTTATGTGAATTTCCTGTCATACAGCAGCACAGTAACCGACGATTCCGTTTCATTCCCTCCTGTAACTTCCACCAGGTTACGCTTTAACACGGTAGCGGGAAGTTCAAATCCCAACTTCCGTGAAATTCAGGTGTTTGAACCCAAGCAAACAGGATGCTCAAGCACCCGGGCACAACTGGTGTTAACCGTTTCGAACCAGTCGACCTGTGACGTAGGTGTGATGTCGATTGTTCAGCCCACCTCAGCTACCAACCTGGGG
>CAZJZF010000516.1:0-2344 GCA_964550385.1 uncultured Lentimicrobiaceae bacterium
AGGGGCGTTGTCTCCTTGGAACAAGGAACTTGAAACCAGGAACACTTCTTTGAACGCTTGAACGTTTGAACGCTTGAGCCCTCCGGACCGTGAGGGCGTTCTTTATTCAGTAACCTTTTTCCACCCGATCTTTTTCATCGAAAAGTAGATGAAAATGGCAGCTGCGATGCTTATGGACAAGTATATCAGAGCAGATGTATATTCTGCGAAGATGAACTTACCAATGGCAAAAAGGGTAAACAGCACCATCACCGAACCGGCGATCCAGTTGAAAAACAGGTAGCCGTATCCTGTATCTCCCTTTACATCCGGCAGTTTTTTGCTGATGCGTCTCCATCCTGCACCTCCGGGATGCACCCGGCGATAAAAGTCGAGCAGAGTTTGCTCTTTGGTAGGTTTGGTGAACATGGTAACCAAAAGCCACACCAGCGTCGACCATACCACGATGATGATCAGCACCATTTCGTAGGGCAGAAGGGTAGGGCTTCCGGTGAAAAACTGCAGTACGGCCGGTTGGTGCAGCAATGGGTAAATAACGAATGGGGCAAGCATCGCCGAAATTTCCGACCAGGCATTGATCCTCCACCAGAACCATCTGAAAATCAGCACTAAACCGATACCTCCGCTGCAGGCAAGGATGAATTTCCAGGCATCACTGATCAGTGTAAGGCGGGTAGTAACAATGAAACCAAGGAGCAGCAACAGCACAGTGGTAAGCCTCGATATCCTTACGTAGTATTTCTCCGATCCGTTTTTCCGGATAAAAGGTCGCACCAGATCGTTGATGATATAGGAGGTACCCCAAACCGTTTGCGATGCCACCGTAGACATGAACGCGGCGAAGAAAGCTGCCAGCAGCAGGCCCAGTAAACCTTTGGGCATGTATTTCACCATAAGTTTTGGATACATACGTCCGGGATCCACCGTGTTTTCGTACTTATCATAAAACCCAGCAAATCCTGGTTCTGCAGCGGTAATTACATCATTGCCCTTCAATGCTTCTCCTCCAAACTGTTTAGCCGCCACCTCGAAGTACGCAGGGTTTTCGGCTTTAAGCGTTTCCGGATCCGATGCTTTGGGCATTACGGCAAGCGCCACCAGCGCCACCACGATCCATGGCCAGGGTCTCAGGGCATAATGTGCTACCGTAAACCACAGGGTAGCCAGCAACGAATGTTTTTCATCTTTTGCCGACATCATTCGCTGAGCCACATACCCTCCGCCACCCGGTTCAGAACCGGGATACCAGCTGGCCCACCATTGCACACCGATATAGGCGATAAATGCCAGCAGGGTAAGTTGCAACGCCCCGGCACCCTGGGAGCCATTTCCAACGGCCGGAAAATAATTGAAAACCCCTTCGGGGAGCGATGCCTTGAGACCTGCCACCCCTCCCACATCCGCATGGTTTAAGGCGATTACTGCCAGCACTATGCAGCCGGTCATTGCCAGCACAAACTGCACTGCATCTGTAATCGTTACACCCCACAATCCCGAAAGGGATGAATAAAAGGCTACAAAAAGGGTTAAAAATCCCACCAGGATCAGGTGAGAACTGAACACCAATCCCAAAAAAAGAAAAGAGGAGTGCCCGAACAGTGTAAACCCCGGAAATACTACAGCAAGGATTTTTGCCATGGCCAGGTTCACCCAGGCAATCACGATCATATTCATCACAATACCAATGTATACGGCCCTGAAACCGCGGAGAAACCTGGCAGCACCACCTGAATACCGGATGCTCACAAACTCACAGTCGGTCATGATGCCGGCACGGCGCCACAAACGGGCAAAGAAAAATACCGTGAGCATTCCGCCCACCAGCATATTCCACCACAGCCAGTTGCCTGCAATTCCTTTGGTGGCCACCAGCTCGGTAACCGCCAGCGGAGTATCGGCAGCAAAGGTGGTTGCCACCATGGAGGTGCCTGCTATGTACCAGGGAAGTGATCGTCCGCTCAGGAAAAACTCTCCGGTACTTTTTCCAGCCCTTCGGCTTAGAATAATCGTAATCAACACCATCACCACCAGGTATGCCCCGATGATCAGCCAGTCGGTAGTTACTAAATGCATAGCATTGGGTTTGTCAGTTTGCGAAGATAGGAGTAAAAATCCTGAAAAATTTACTATCTTTGACTATCCGATATCATCAACCAAAAACCCAAATTTTTTCCTATGAAAACCAGAAAAGAGCGTGACACAATGGGCATCATTGAGGTGCCGGCCGATAAATACTGGGGTGCGCAAACCCAGCGTTCGTTCGAGAATTTCAAGATCGGGAATGAGCTTATGCCGGATGAAGTGATCAAGGCTTTCGCTGTTTTGAAAAAGGCATCCGCTTTGG
>CAZJZF010000517.1:0-1089 GCA_964550385.1 uncultured Lentimicrobiaceae bacterium
GCAATATGCATATTTGTCCTCATGCCCTCGAAAGAAAGAATATTGTTCTGGATGAGATCATTACGAAGGATCCCAACTTTCAATATCTGATCGGACAGATTAAAAGAGGAGAAACAAAGCTTGACAGGCCACCTTTGAAGATTTTACTTTCCGATTCAGGTGAGTGCAATTTGTCATGCAGGATGTGTACCTCAAACAATCATTTCGTGAAACACGATCCTGTCTATAGCGATCTGTTGTTTAATGATATATTGCCCAAAGCATTGCCTTTTGCTATGAGGATCAATTTGTCGGGTAACGGGGAGCCGCTTTTCCGGAAGGAGACGAGAGAATTTCTGACAAATCCCCAAAACTCCAGTCTTTACCCAAATCTCAAAATTGATTTGGTGACCAATGGACTTCTTCTGAATGTAGCCATGTGGGAGAAAATCAAGCACAACCGCTTTAATTCAATTAATGTTTCCTGCGATGCGGCCACAAAAGAAACCTACGAGGCCATAAGATGCAATGGCCGATGGGAGGTTTTGCTTGACAACCTCAAATATATTTCGGAATTACGGGAATCTGGGGCAATCGACAAATTTACAGTAAGTTATGTAGTTTTAAAAAGCAACTTTGCTGAGATCCTCCGTTTTATAGATGTAATGTCGGAATTCAAGCCTGATGAAATACTCTTTCAGAGAGTTACCGGGTTAATGAATGTTAGTGAGAATATCTTTTTCATAAAGGACATCAAGGCGTTCTCAGTAATCGGAAGACTTCTTCACGAAAAGCAATGTAAGCAGAAGAATGTAAATACTCTGGCACTGGATTTTTGCACAGAATACTCAGTTGCAAAAACCTCAGGTCTTCAAAAAGCAAATACCGGTCTGAGGGTTCAGGCTCTTACCATTCCTATGCGTTTTTATTATAAATTCCGGAAACATCTTCTTCCTGTGTATGAATTGTATTACAGGATCTCAATGAAATTGGGCAGATAGTAAACATTACGATCCCCGAAATCTTCAATTCCCCTTCAAACACCCTCAGCCACTGCACCCTTTGGCTTCGACTACGCTCAGCCACCGCACCCTTTGGCTTCGACTACGC
>CAZJZF010000517.1:1189-2344 GCA_964550385.1 uncultured Lentimicrobiaceae bacterium
TACGCTCAGCCACCGCACCCTTTGGCTTCGACTACGCTCAGCCACCGCACCCTTTATACTTTAGCCTTGTACAACCTTCTCCCTTCCCAGCCGCTTCAGGGTCTGGTAATGTGCACCAAAAGCATCCCAAAAGGTGTTGTGTACATGATAGGGCATCCCGAATTCACGGGTGGTTTCTTCAACAATTTTTGCCAGGGCAGGGTAATGCACATGGCACACACGAGGGAAAAGATGGTGCTCTACCTGAAAATTCAGCCCCCCTACATACCAGGAAATCAATTTGTTATTCTTTGAGAAATCGGCTGCCGACCTGAGCTGGTGGTGCACCATCGAACGGTTTACCAAACCATCCGCATCAGGAAGCGTCTGCTCCGCACCTTCCACCACATGGGCCATCTGAAAAATAAGACTCATGATCACACCAGATACCAGGTGCATTACCAGAAAACCCACCAGAACCTGGTACCAGGTAAGACTGGTAAACAAGAGGGGGAAACCAATGATAATTCCGTAATACAAAGCCTTGGATACGATGAGCCAGCGCATGGAGCGATCGAAAATGGGCTGTGGAATATGGGTAACACCACGCGACCTGTAATTCTTCCGTTTCCCTACATCTCCCAGCACCATCGAAAGGGACATCACAGAGTACAAAAACCACCCATAGATATGCTGAAACCGGTGGTAGGGCTTCAGAGGAGCCGCATAGGCAAACCGCAATACTGCCCGGCTGTTGATGTCTTCGTCGCTGCCGTAAATATTGGTGTAAACATGGTGCAGCTTGTTGTGCTTGATCTTCCAGTTGTAGGCATCTGCACCCAGCAGAAAAATCGTCATTCCCATCAACCGGTTAACCTTCTGGTTGGATGAATAGGAATAATGGTTGGCATCGTGCATTACCGACATGCCAATCCCCGCCAGGCCTATCCCCATCACACCATACATCACCATGCTGAGCCACAAAGGAAATCCGGCACTCAGTATCAACACAAACGGAACAATATAGAGTGCCAGCATCACAACCGATTTGACGGCCATTTGGGTATTGCCAAAACGGGAGATTCCTTTCTCTGCGAAGTAGTCGTTGGCCCGCTGTTTCAGGGTGTGGCTGAATGCTGCATCCAGACTTTGGTTGAAAAGGATCTTTTGTTCCAT
>CAZJZF010000518.1:0-2343 GCA_964550385.1 uncultured Lentimicrobiaceae bacterium
TGGAAGACCGGGTTCGAACCGGCGACCTCCAGATCCACAATCTGGCGCTCTAACCGACTGAGCTACAACCACCGTTTTGTTGGTGCAAAAGTAGAAAAAAAAATGTTCCTGCCAAAAAAAATATAGGCATAGCATCTTATGCCTTTAATTTTACCTTTGCCATGATTTGCAGCATCCCCGATGAAAGTACTCTTTTTACCCCGATGGTTTCCGGTTCCTGACGACCCCCTGTGGGGATTGTTTGTTCTCAACCACGCCCGTGCTGCACAAACCTATCACGATGTATATGTTTTATACACTGATAAAACCCAAAGTCCAGGCCTGGCTGAGAAATCTCCCTGGATTACTGAAATTAACGGGGTACCCGTCTGTTACAACTTCTATTCTTCCTCTTCTTTCCCTGTTGCCGGACGCTTCATCACCTTCGTCAGGATGCTGATAGCCTGGCATAAGGGCTGGAGATTTGTTGTTGAAAACCGGGGAGTTCCCGACCTGAATCACGTGCATATACTTACCCGGATGGGAGTGTTGGCCTGGTGGCTGAAAAAAAAATACGGCATCCCTTATGTCATAACAGAGCATTGGTCGCGGTATTTGCCTATGAACCTGTTTTTCAAAGGCTGGTTGAGGAAATCGATTACCAGACGTGTGGTCAGGGATGCCGGTGCATTGATGCCAGTTACCAATAACCTGGCAACTGCCATGAAAGGGTTCGGGCTTGTGAACACACTGTGCCCCATAATTCCCAATACCATCGATGCAAAACGGTTCGAAGCCATCAACCCCAAACCACCGGCCGGCAAACTGGTGATGGTGCATATATCAACCTTTGATGACCGCGCAAAAAACATAAGCGGCATCCTCAGGGTGGCTGAAAAACTGAAAGCATCAGGATATCAGTTCCTGCTGCGATTGATAGGGGATGGGAAAGATTATGCCTCTATGAAATCCTATTCCGATAAATTGGGTCTGGATTTCAATACCGTTTGTTTTGAAGGTGCTGCTGTGCCGGAGAGAATCCCTGAAATTCTGGCATCTTCTCACGTTCTTGTCCTTTTCAGCAACTACGAGAACATACCGGTGGTTATCAATGAGGCATTTGCAGCCGGATTGCCGGTGGTGGCTACCCGGGTGGGGGGTATTGCTGAAGTGATAAATGACAAAAACGGTATCCTTATAAATCCTGGTGATGAAGAGGGATTATTCAATGCTCTGGCATCACTGATAAAATCAGGAGTTGAGCAATTTTCTGCAGATATAATCCGCCGGAAGGCTCTGGAGGAGTTTTCCTTTGAAGCCGTTGGAAGTAAGTTGTCAGAAGTGTACAAAATAGCTACCCAAAAACGAACGGATGTTTAGAAACATTCTGAGCACTACCATTATTAAGGTACTCAATACCTTGATGTCATTCATCCTGTTGCTTATCACAGCCAGGGCGCTGGGGCCTCAGAATCTGGGTACTATTGGACTTATTTTATTGGCAATCAATATTATACTGCTTTTAAACAATCTTGTGGGAGGAGGTGCTTTGGTGTTTCTTGTGCCACGATATTCATTGAAAAAAATCACCCTGGTCTCCTATGGTTGGGTAGTTGCTGCCTCCCTGCTCGGGATTCTGGTGTTTGTGGTTTTCAGGATTGAACCGGTAGGTTATTATGATGATATTCTTTTTCTTTCCCTGATTTTCGGATTTAACTTCGTGAATCAGAATATTTTATTTGGAAAAGGACTCATCCGGTTTTTCAATCTCATCTCTTTCCTGCAATACATCCTCCTGTTATCGCTGGTGATTTTTTTCTTTTCGGGTCTCAAACAAGTTACCATAGCCTCTTATCTGACGGCTCTCTATATTTCCTGGAGTGTTCAGCTGGTGCTGGGCACCCTGAAAGTTATCAGGCTTATATCCGGACATGAAATAACGAGAACTGCCGGACTCTTTCGCGACCTGATGAAATACGGAGTCTTCATACAGATTGCCAACCTCACGCAGTTCTTCAGCTACCGGTTAACCTATTATTTTGTTGAAAGTTATCTGGGAAGGGCGAAACTCGGAGTTTTTGAAATCGGGAACAAGCTGGCAGATGGGGTCTGGCTTTTTGGTAAAAGCATTTCACTGGTGCAATATTCATGGATTGCCAATGCAGGTGATGAGGATGATACGGTTACACTCTCCCTCCGGCTTTTCAGGTTTTCGTTGATGCTTTCGATAGTCATTGTGCTGGCTATGGTTTTATTGCCCGAAAGTGTGTACCTGGCATTCTTCGGCAGCCAGTACGCCGGCCTTCACCGGGTATTGGTGCTCCTTGCCCCGGGCATTGTATTTATGTCGTCATCCATGATCCT
>CAZJZF010000519.1:0-2338 GCA_964550385.1 uncultured Lentimicrobiaceae bacterium
ATACGGAAACTGAAGATGTTCATATTGGTATCCACCTTCAGGTTAACAGAAACCCGTTGTGCCGGTGCGGTGGCAAATACCGGGTCGTTCTCGAACCGGATGGTAAAGGGCATAACCTGTTCTTTCGGGATCCAGTGCAGGGTGTCATATCCCTGTGGACCAGTAATATCGTTGGGGTCAATTGAGCATTCGACAGGGATAAAGGTAGTGGTGCCCGAATTGGACTTTGAACAGCCTTTGCTGTCGGTTACCGTAACAGGCCAGTTTCCGGAACTGTTTACAGTGATGGAACCACCCGGCCAGCTGTAGGTGTAGGGCGGTTTACCGCCTGATGCTGTGGCGGTAAGGGTTACTGAAGGCGGGGTTTCATTGCTGCAGTACTTCACCACAGCACCGCTTCCGGCGATAGAAACACTTATGGGGCCGGGTTCTTCGATGGCAACCGAAGCCGAGGCTTTGCAGTTGTTGGCATCTGTTACCTCAACCGTATAATTACCTCCTGAAAGCCCGGATGCCGTTGCACTTGTGCCTCCGGCAGGAGTCCATTGATACGTGTAAGGAGGTGTCCCTCCCTGAACCGAGGCTGTGGCCGATCCGTCCTTGGCGCCATGGCAAGTTACATCCTTTTTATTGGATATGGTAACCTGCGCCGTTACCTGAACAACCATCCCCAACAGGATTGTGGCTGTGGTCAGGATCATGAGCCATGAAGTTTTGATGCGATTTTTCATCCGGTTTATCTTTGCTGGTTGATATTAAATTCCTGATTTTTAAATGGTACCGCAACAGAAATGACTTTTCCTGTGCGTCCGTCTTTGTATATAGCAGCTATACCGATGGTGATTGAGCTTCTGTTTTTGAGTTCATTGGTATAGAGGTAACTCGTTTCTTTAATTACCGGTATGGTATTGATCCGGTACAACTTTCCATTTCCTGCATAATCGCTGTATAATGCATATCCTGTAATTCCTGCACCAGTATCGAAAGGAGGGTACCAACACAGCTGAATCATCTCGGGGTGTTTGTCTGAAATGGTTTCATAGGTAAGTCGTTGCGGAGCATCTCCTAAAATCGTGCTTCTCTCCTTTATATGCAGGGTGTGATGAAATCCTGATTCCGATTCTGTTTCTGATCCAACCGCAACCAGAGAAATTCTGAGCTCACCTTTGTCGGGCTCCGGCAGGGGTGAAATCAGATAGCTTCTCATGTCGGGTAAAATGGTTTCAGGAGTAGCTTCAACCTTTCCGTTGATCAGCAGTTTAAATCCTTTCAGATCAGTATATCTCTGATACTGCCATTTGATCAGAAGGCTGTTCTCCTGAATCAGTTCACTGGAAATCCGTGTTATTTTCGGAAGGTGCAATGTGCCGGCTTCAAGGGCAGTTTCTGCCGGCTTGCCGGTTTTTCCCTGTTCAGATACTCCGGCTACTCTGAAACGGTAACGTCTTCCGCCCTGGGTAGTGATGGGGTATAAGGAATTATTTCCGGAAATTACAGGTAAAGAGGTAATTTTTAAAAAGCTGTCGGGGATCAGTTCGTCACTGTATAGCACATATCCCTTTGTTATAGTATCTCCGGATTCTTTCGGAGACCAAACCAGATTTACGAACAGTTTACCATCCTTTTTAACTGGCAAGGCGCGTAATCCGGTTACTTCCGGCGGACTGGTAAGCCCCATATAATAAGTGACTTCCGGAGCAGAGGTGATTTCCTGCCCGTATTTTCCAAATGCGGTCACACGATAGTAGTACACATCGCCATATTTTTTGGGAGTTTTGTCAACAAATGCTCTTGCACTGGCATCCAGGGTGTCAGAGGCTATATGGACATGTTCACCTGTCATTTCTTTCGAATACTCAACTCTAAATCCTTGAATAATGGGCTGATCCTCCGGATTTATTTCCCAACTTACCTGTAAATCGGTTTCATCCACCAGTTGAATCATACTGATTACGGGCAAACTGATTTTCCGGTATTGATCTGCAACGAAATCAGCAATAACGGCATCCCCTTTCTGACCAAAAACATTGACGGGCAGCAGATAATACCTGTAATCACTCTGAGGATCTGCTTCGTTATCAATAAGCCTGAATCGGGTTAATCCCGAATCTGTACCAACCGATCCAATGGGTTGTGCCATGACCGGGGTTTTAGAACTGCCGTCCCGTAGAGTTCTCTCTGCAAAGAATCCGATGGTTGCACCAGCTTTGGCCACTTCATTGGGAATTTTCCATTCAAGTACCACAGATTCTCTGGTGGTTCTGAATTCCACATCAAATGCCAGCGGTGCAATATTTCCAAGTCTGAAGGTATCCAGCGGTTGTTGCCCTGTTGAACC
>CAZJZF010000520.1:0-2315 GCA_964550385.1 uncultured Lentimicrobiaceae bacterium
CTGCGCATCAGCGATGATCTGGCATTGATCCAGACCACCGATTTCTTTCCGCCGGTATGTGCCGACCCCTTCACCTTTGGCAGCATCGCCGCAGCCAATGCCCTGAGCGACGTGTATGCCATGGGGGGCGAGGTGCTGTCGGTGCTGAACATTGTGGCATGGCCCGCCGACAAACCCCTGGAGACACTCCGCGAGATTCTCAAAGGGGGCATTACAAAAGTGCAGGAGGCGGGCGGACTGGTGATGGGAGGGCATACCATCCAGGACGCTACCCCCAAATTCGGACTGGCAGTTACCGGCACCATCCATCCTGCAAAGATTATTACCAACGCAGCTGCCCGGCCCGGAGACACGCTGGTGCTTACCAAGCCGATCGGCACGGGCACTATCCTGGCAGGATACCGCATTGGAGAGGCAACCGGCGGGCAATACGAAACAGCGCTGCAAAGCATGATGCAACTGAACCGCGATGCTGTGCCGGTGATGCACAGATACGGAGTGCGATGCGCCACCGATGTGACTGGCTTTGGGTTGGCTGGTCACGCCATGAAAATGGCCAAAGGTTCAGGTGTTACGCTGCATATCAACGTGCGGAAAGTGCCGCTGTTTGAAGGCACCATGCCCCTGCTGAAGCTGGGGTGCATACCGGGCGCCTGCTTCCGCAACCTCGAATTCACAGAGAATGACCTCCATTGTGAACCACACCTCAGCTACGAAGAGAAAATGATTGCCATGGATGCCCAAACCTCCGGCGGGCTTCTGATCTGCTGTCCACCTGATACCGCGACAGCTTTAGTGCAGGATATGATCAGTGCCGGATTCCCGCATACCGCTATCATAGGCGAAGCAGTAGAAAAAAAGGGGCATGGGGTGGTGTTAATTTAAGGGGAGGATATAATTAGAAATTAGAAATTAGAAATTAGAAATTAGAAATTAGAAATTAGAAATCGGAGCGTAGCGTAGACCACGCCGCAGGCGTGGTTAGAAATTAGAAATATCGTTAGCGCCGGAGGCGCAAAAGAACCTACCCCGGGGCGAAGGGAAACAATCCTCAGGTTCAAAGATCAATCGGGAATAAGAAGGCATATGATGATAAACTTTACAACAAAACGGTCAACATTATTCAAGCATTGACACCTGGTCCATACGGACAGTATTTCCTCCTAATCAGAATGTATTGAGGCTAATAATTCCTTTTTCAGGCAGAATTTGTTATCTTTGTTTCAGCTGTCCTGCAAAGGTGGGATTCAGTTCAGCAAGGTGATGAAAGAAAACCACCCATAATAGATCAAATAATGAAAAATAAAGATGCCATATTCTACAAACCACGAGAGTTTAATTCTGTCGAATTATGGAAAGATGTTACACCCGAGCAATGGAATGATGCTAAGTGGCAGTTGAAAAATTCAATACGGTGTGTGGAACAGCTGAAAAAAGTAGTTAAATTAAATGCATTTCAGGAAAGTGAAATTGAAAGAACTTTAGCTGTACTGAAGAACGAAGGGAAGGAGGCATTACGTATTACACCTTATTACGCTTCACTAATGCAAAAAGACCCATTCCACCCTGTGATGCTTCCCGGCGAAAAGGCAGAAAAGCGACTTGATCCCATTTTTTGGCAAAGTGTACCAACCCCGGCCAATTTGTTATTCCCGGATACCGGCCTTGAAGGAGCCATGGATGAAAGTTCAAGAAGTTATGGAGCCGTTTATCAACGATATCCAAACAGAGTTGCTTTGTTTGTTGCTGAGAATACAAGCTGTGCTTCTTATTGTGTTCATTGCCAGAGAGCGAAGTCGTTAGATAGTTCGGTTGATGTTGACAGCACTGAAATTAACAAGGGCTTGTTTTATATCGGATACAATAAGAATATTAATGAAGTGCTTGTTACCGGAGGAGATGCACTTATGATAAGCAGACATCGCTTGCAGTATGTGCTGGAAGAACTCAGCAGGATACCCCATCTTCGTACAATAAGAATAGCAACCCGGGTGCCAGTGGTTATGCCAATGGGAATTACGGATGAATTGCTGGAACTGATCAATGTTTCAGCAAACAAATACAATGAGGGAGTTGATAAGTATGTGTATTTTATGACCCACATCAATCATTATCATGAAATAACGGAAGATCTGGAGATTGCTGTTAAAAAAATCCGAAAACATGGTTTTGCCATCAGAAATCAGACTGTATTATTGAATCATGTCAATGACTATTACAAAACCCTGGCAGAAACTTTCAGGAGAATGTTCTGGATCGGCATTCACCCCTACTATTTATTGCAATGCCATAAGGAAAAGGGTATTGTTCATTTT
>CAZJZF010000521.1:0-2311 GCA_964550385.1 uncultured Lentimicrobiaceae bacterium
CGTTTCCACCGCCCTGCGCCCCTGTACATCATATATTACCAGTTTTCCGCCTAATAATCCCTCCGGAAATTCTATATGCATCTCATCCCCAAATGGGTTCGGATAAAGCTCTATTCCCTGTCCCCTGTCCCCTGTCCCCTCTATACTAATGTACTGGCACCCCGGTGTATCACATCCCAGGCTGTCTGTTTTCACAATCCAAGCATCCTCATACATAATTCCAGGATGCCAATCAGTGAAGAAACCAACAGTTAAAAACCCTCCGTCATCTGTAATAATAATGTCATTGATCTGGTTGACAAATTCAAAGTCTCCATACCCCAAATGTCGCGCCCACAGACTATCGCCATTGGGGTTTAGTTTGGCGATAAAACCTTTGTTGCCTGATTCGCTCGGATCAAGGGGATTCAGGAACTCAGCATTGGCACAGATGATAAGATTACTATCATTTGCTATTAGGAGTCGAATATGTTGATCAAGTGTGAAACATCGAATATGATTGAACATAATATAGTATTTTTCCCATACTACAGATCTGGTGGGTATATCCACTTTGCTCAATAAAAAACCTCGCTGGCCATTTACGGGCTCAACCCAATAGCCCGAAGCGACATAGAGGGTGTTTTGATTGTACACTTTAAGATCAACAGGGCCGCTCGATCCAACAAAAGGTGGTGACAAATTGGTGTTTACCTGCCACTCCAGGTTGCCATATTTATCATATTTATAGATCTGGTTTACCTGGCTCATTGAAATGAAGTAGTATCCTGAATCAGACGTGGTTTCAACATTAAAGCTGATACCTACGTTGCTGTATTTTTTAATCCATTCCACGTTGAATAGGCTATCCAGCTTCAGCAGGTACGATCGCTCGGTATTGGTAGTATTACAACCGGGATTGTAGTAACCCGACAGAATAAATCCTTTGTCCCAGGTTTCTCTGATGCAGGTGAACTTGTTGACGATATGTGCCCCAGGAATACTGGCTGCCAGGGTATCGGGATGTGAGAATACTCTGGTGCAAATGGTGTCGAGATTGGCATCGACCCGCATCAGATAGGGACAGACGCCATTGGTGTTGTTCCAACGGTAGCCTGCCATTACAAAGGTGGAATCGGAGGCTGCCACCAGTGAGTTCGAAGGATAAAAATAGTAATAATGGGTCGTATCCAGAAAAAGCCTTTGATTCAGGATGTTTCCCTGCGAATTCAGATGGATCAGTGCATGGCTTTGGTTGTAATAGTAAGGAGTGTCGAGCCAACTTGATAAAACCAAAAAATCGTTACCCAATGGCGCAATTGATTTCAAATGGTTTGTTGAGATCCATGGGAAGATCAGCTTGTTGAAATAGGTGGTAGATTGCCCCGAAAGAGACGAAGCTGAAAAGACAAACAGTATAAATAGTATTTTTTTCATAGTTGGTTGTAAATGCCCCCAGGGATGGTTCCCTGAGGGCAAATTTGAATGATTTACTTTACAATGACAAGTCGTTTTGCGGACAGGCTTATTTCATTGGAGATCAAAGATACAGTGTAAAAACCGGATTTCAACCCCTTCAGGTCGATGAGCATTTCACTGCTGTTTTGGGTTGGCAGAGAACGATACACTTCACGCCCACTGATGTCGGTAACGACAACTGTTGCATTGATTTCAGGATTTTCAGGAATCTCAAAGGCCACAGTGCAATAATCCCTGGCGGGATTTGGAAAGACTTCCAGACCCGGTTTGACTGCCTTTTTGCTTTGTTTGGTTTTTCTTTGCTGTTGTGGCACATAATCCAGAATGATCTCATCAAACATATAGGCAGGATCGTTCCATTTCAGCAGTGCAAGCGCCATTTCATGCGAGTATCCAATTCCCTGTTCCAGAATATCAGAGAGATCGGAAATATGGGTTTGGGATAGCTGACCTGGCATCAGGCTCTCTTCAATGATTTCCCGTGCAATACCAAAGGAGATCACATTATTCAGGTACTCCTGATTTTCGATCTCTGAAAGTTCAAAGCTGTATGGGATGGAATCTAATGTGTTTTGCATTCCATCAAAATCTTCAAACTCCAGATACGTTAATGCCAGCTCATACCGGTCTGTTAAACCGGGCATACGAGAGAGGAAGGCCACCAGGCTATCGTAATACACAGGGTTGTTCTCCAGCAAGGAGTCGTTTCGGTACATGCCAATAATCTCACTCTGGATCGAACGGAGCATATGGTAATCGGCACCGGCATTCGCTCTGAGTTCGTCTAGCGGCGAGTATGTGTCCCATTCCGAAAGTATATCCTCAATGTATTCCTCCGGCATCGAAGGGGTTC
>CAZJZF010000522.1:0-2293 GCA_964550385.1 uncultured Lentimicrobiaceae bacterium
AGCCTACATATGAATCTGTTACATCAACTCCTAACTTCTAACTATCTCCTGTCCACCCTTTTTTACTTTAAACTTTAGCCTTTAGCCTTTAGCCTTTCTACTTCATTGGCTAATTTGCTAATTCACAAATTTGCTAATTCACTTTCCATACGGAATTCGGTTCACAATCGACCTGCCAAGGGTAATCTCGTCGGTGTACTCGAGTTCATCGCCTACTGCAATGCCTCTTGCAATGGTAGAAACCATCAGATCCGGCTTATCGATCCTCCGGAAAAGGTAAAAGGTGGTGGTATCGCCCTCTACGCTTGAATTCAGGGCCATGATTACCTCTCTGACAGTGTTGTCTTCAAGTCGTGTTAAAAGTTCTTCGATGTGCAAATCATCCGGAGATACCCCTTCCAGCGGCGATATGATTCCCCCAAGCACGTGATACAGTCCCCTGTACTGACCGGTCTGCTCAATGGCCATTACATCCCTTACGTCCTGTACTACACAGAGTTGTGTGTGGTCGCGTTTGGTATCGGAACAGATGCTGCAAAGGGCTTCATCCGAAATGTTAAAGCAGCGTGTGCAGTAAACCACATCAGAGGTAAGCCTGATGAGTGCCTCACCAAGCCTTTGGGTTGCTTCCGGCTCCTGTTTCAGCATCCACAAAGCCAGCCGCAAGGCAGTCCTGCGACCAATACCGGGCAGCCGGGAGAGTTCCTCCACAGCCTGTTCAAGCAACAACGATGGAATTCTGGTCATAGGGCTAATCGCGAAAGTGTCCGAAAAAACTTACTTTTGCGCAAAAATAGCCATTCCTGCGATTCACCCGCCTATGAACTCCGGTTTAATCCTTCTGGTTTTTGCAGTTTATACCCTGTTGCTGTTTCTGATTGGGTACCTTACAGCCCGCAAGCCCGACGAGGATTCTTTTTACATTGGCAACCGCCGCTCAAAATGGTACCTGGTAGCTTACGGTATGATCGGAGCCTCGCTGTCCGGTGTCACTTTTATCTCAATTCCCGGCTACGTGGGTTCCACCACCTTCTCGTACATGGTGGTCGTATTGGGTTATCTTGCCGGATATATCATCATTGCCAATGTACTGCTGCCAGTCTATTACAAACTGAAACTCACTTCCATCTATACATATCTGGAGCAGCGGTTTGGACCCGCTTCCTATAAAACCGGCGCCTCCTTTTTTATCCTCTCCCGCCTCATCGGAGCCTCTTTCCGGGTTTTTATCGTGGTAAATGTGCTGTATCTCTTCGTCTTCAAAAACTGGGGTGTGCCCTTTCCGCTGGTAGTGGTGCTGTTTATCGTCCTCATCTGGCTTTACTCTTTCAGGGGCGGCATAAAAACCATCGTATGGACCGACACCCTGCAGACTACCTTCATGCTGGCTGCGCTGGTGATTTCCATCATCATTCTTTCAAAAAGCTGGGATCGGGGGATTTCGGGGTTGATGAGCGACATTTATAACTCCAGCTACAGCAGGATGTTCTATCTTACCGAATGGAAAGACCGGAATTACTTTCTGAAACTCTTTTTCAGCGGGATGTTCATTACCATTGTAATGACCGGTCTGGACCAGGATATGATGCAGAAAAACCTGAGCTGCCGTACGTTTCGCGAGAGCCGGAAAAACATGTACTGGATGAGTGCCATCCTGATTCCGGTGAACCTCCTGTTTCTGATGCTGGGAGCCAGCCTGTACCTGTATGCAGCGAAAAACGGCATAACCCTTCCCGAAAAATCAGATAATCTATTTTCAACCATTGCCTTGCAACATCTTGGCACCTTTGCAGGGCTGACCTTTATTCTGGGGCTTATTGCTGCCGCCTATTCCAGCGCCGACGGAACCCTTACAGCCCTTACAACTTCCATCAACATCGACCTGATAGGAATTCATAAAAGGAAGGAAATGTCTGCCATCCGACAAAAAAACCTTCGCCGGTGGGTACATGTTGGGGTTACCATTTTGGTATGTGTTACCGTTGTGATTTTCGGGGCAGTGCACAATACCGCAGTCATTGAAAAACTGTTCGACATTGCAGGTTATACCTATGGGCCGCTTTTGGGTCTGTATGCCTTTGGCCTCTTTACCCGTTTCAACATCCGCGACAAAGCCGTACCCTTTATCGCTGTGGTTTCTCCTGTAATGGCATACGGCATCAAATGGCTGCTCGAAAATTACCTGCTGCCTGGCTATAAAGTGGGGTTCGAAATTCTTATCATCAACGGTCTGCTGACCTTTGCCATGCTGTTCGCAATGGTTAAACACACTGATCAGATTACAGACTAACCT
>CAZJZF010000523.1:0-2292 GCA_964550385.1 uncultured Lentimicrobiaceae bacterium
AAGAATATAAAGTTCTGAAAGGTTTGAAAAAGGAAAACCTGCGGGATAACATGACCAATACGGAACTCATCCTGAATATGCTGGCCGAGGCGTCCACAAAAGACATATCGGAAGCCACAAAACCGAAAGATTTTGAAGAAAGCAGGAAAGTAGCCAAACAGGGCGGCAATGTGGCAAAAGTTGCACGCAAAGAACTGGAAGCTAAGACAGGTAAAAAAGTAGTTACGGCACTGAATGCCAAATCCTCATTGCAATTAGGCGAGGGTAACCAGAAAAAACCGAAGAACAAAAATAAGTGATGCTCCAAAACAACGCACAGCTAAAATCCCTCATCGACAAACTCTGGCAGAACTTCCGGGGAGTATAATATACCACCTCTACCGCCTGTTCAATCTGAACGAAGAGGCTAAGATGTTTATCAGGAAAGGCGATCTGGGTACCATTTGCCACGTGGTGCCGATTACTTATCAGGGGTATTTTTAGGGCAATGTGTGTTGGTCATAAGGTGGTCATAAAGTTGTCAGAAGGTAGTCATAAAGTTGTCAGAAGGTTGTCATAAGGGGGTCATAAGGTTGTGATTTTGAATTTGAGTTTTGGAATTTGTTTGGAATTTGATTTTTGTTTTTTGAGTTTTGTTTGGATTTTGGTGCTTGGTGCTTGGAATTTTCCCTTCATCTCTTCATTATCTTCACACTCAGTCCTTTCTGTGCCGACCAGCCTTCGGCATCGGTCAGGCTGATGAAGAAATGATAATCGCCTTCATCGTACTCGCCGCAGCAGTCGGATGGGAGGGAAAGCGTTAGGTCGGTCACGTACTCGGTTAGCCCGGCAGGAATTTCATAGTCCTGGATAAAAACCCATGGATTGACCGGTTCCTTATCAGGATCCGTATTACACTCCTCTATCTCAGTGCTGTGCGAATGATGGTCGAAGTTGTTGTGAATGTCGATACTGTAGGAACCCAGTCCGGCATTGTCGGTGAAACGTATTTTTAATGTGAAGGATTCACCGAAATAGAGGGTGTCGCAATTCACCGGAAAGGCATCCGGGATGGTCAGATCAATGGCCGGTTTTTCTTTGTCGATGTCTTCCTCCTTGCAGGAATGGATAACGATGATCAAAGTCAATAACAACAAAATAAATCTTGAATTTCTCATTGGGGTAAATATTAAAGAACGTAGGTTAATCTCTCTATATGCCACGAAAACACTAAAACACTATATGTCACGAAACAGATTATCAGGTTAGTAATATTTAGTGAGTTTTTGTGCTTTGGTGCTTTTGTGGCAAAATCAAATCTTACAAAGGCATCCTGATTTCGATTTCCTCTTCCACGCTGCTCTGCTGCCCTTCCAGATCGGTGACGATGAAATGGAAATGGTAATGCCCCGTGTCGGCTTCGGCAGGGATCTCAAGATGCTTATGAAATGTGGTGTTCTTCAACCCGTAAAATTCGGTGTAAGCCGTGTCCGCCTCCCATTCAAACAGGCTATTTGATGCGGATTTGCCTTCATGCCCGCCCTCGGAGTGAATTTCCACCGTTACTTTATCGATCTTGCCTTCAGCCACAATGTCGGCTTCAATATGCAGATCGCTTCCCTGGTATCCGATGCCGCTGTTTTCATAGCCGAGCTCGGTGAGGGTAATTACCGGTTTTGCGGGTTCTTTGCTGCAGGAACTGAACGATATGATCCCGGCGATAATTAAGATTGTTGTTATGATGTTTTTTGTTTTCATGTTAGTAAATATTTATGTGTTAATAACTTAGTTTATTCTTCCGACGACTAAAGCCGTCGGTTCCATCAATGTTTTCTTCCGACGACTAAAGCCGTCGGTTCCATCATCCCCCTCCCCTGACTGGGGGAGGGCCGGGGTGGGGGCTGTAGCTTTCTCCGAACGGAACTGAAACATGGATGATCAGATTCAGTCCCGGCTCCGGCACATTCAACAGCCTGTAATAGCTGGTGTGATTGTAATACTTGTTGTTCAGCAGGTTCTGCACCTGTACCGACAGGCTTATGCTCTGATCTTTCATCCGGATATCGGCTCCCAGGCCGAGATTGACCACCTGGCACCCTTTGGTGACCTCTTCGGGCGGCACAATGTGTTTCTGGGTGGCGGTCACCCTGTAATCGACAGATACGTAAGCATTCCTGAGAAACCCAACCTTCGGTTTCTGGTACCTGATATTTACTATTCCCGAAGCGGGCGGGGCAAAAGGAAGGGTAAAGCCCTTCTTTTCACCCGACAACTGCTCCGAATAAACATACTCGATGACCAGTCCGAGCTGCA
>CAZJZF010000524.1:0-2285 GCA_964550385.1 uncultured Lentimicrobiaceae bacterium
TTCCATTCGGCTGATTGCGCCCAATCGTTTTGTCCAGCAATGGGTGAAGGAAAAATTTCTCGCTCGAATTGAACAACTCGCAGAAAAATATTTTCCTAATCCAGTATCCATCACTCTGGAAATTCCTTCCATTTCCACTGGCAACCAAGCGACATCTCCGGTTTCCGAACCGCCTACCACAGAACTCCCAAAAAAAAGGAAGGCAACATCAGATACTTCACGTCTTAACCCTTTTTTCTCCTTTGAAAACTTTGTTACCGGGAAAGCCAACCAGCTTGCCCGTGCAGCCGCGCTTCAGGTAGCAGAAAACCCCGGTGCAGCATATAACCCGCTTTTTATCTATGGCGGTGTTGGGTTAGGTAAAACCCATCTGATTCAGGCAATCGGAAACCTGGTACAGGATCGGGATAGTAACGCCAAAATAAGCTATCTCCATGCTGAACGTTATGTTTCCGATGTCGTGCATGCGTACCGTCACAAATCATTTGATGAATTCAAACGCTACTACCACTCACTGGATTTATTATTGATTGACGATATCCAGTTTTTTTCTGGGAAAAACCGCACACAAGAGGAATTCTTCTATGCATTCAATGCATTAATTGAATCTCACAAGCAAGTCATCATAACCTGTGATACCGTACCGAAGAAAATTTCTGGAATGGAAGACCGGTTAACTTCCCGTTTTGGCTGGGGTCTGACTGTTGAAATTGAACCGCCAGAACTGGAAATGCGCGTAGCCATCCTTCTTAAAAAAGCCGCCGCAGAAAACATCAATGTCAATTCAGAAGTCGCTTTTTTTATTGCAAAACAAATACGCTCGAATGTACGAGAACTGGAAGGCGGCTTGAAGAGAGTGATCGCTTATTCAAAATTTTCTGGTAACCCCATTACCATTGATTTGGCAAAAGAGGCACTCAAAGATATTCTGGCTGTCCAAAATCGTCAGGTTTCACTTGAAAACATACAAAAAACTGTCGCGGATTACTACAAAATCAAGGTTGCCGACATGTTTTCTAAAAAACGTTCACGTATTATTGCCCGTCCGCGACAAATTGCCATGATGTTAACCAAGGAATTAACCCAACTCAGCTATCCAGATATTGGTGACGCCTTTGGTGGTAGAGATCATACAACCGTCATCCATGCGGTACGCACAATCACGGAACTCAAAGAAAACGACACCAACCTCAATAGAGATTTCAACTTGTTGATGCAGATGCTGACGAATTAAACTTTTGTACAACTTGTGGATAACTGGACAGAGTTACCTAACCATATAAATACATCACAATCCATACAGTTAAAAAACCAACTTATCCACATGATAATTTCATTTTTTTCTAACTGAATATGAACAATATTTAATAGTTATCCACTAAATTTTAAAACACCCATTAACTACCATTAAGGTATTTTATGAAACTATTAAAGATAAACAGGGATGCCCTGCTTAAACCACTACAATCGGTAATCGGTATCGTTGAACGCAAACACACGCTACCCATACTGTCAAATGTTCTGATAGAAAAAACACAGGATCGTCTGACACTTGTTGCAACCGACCTTGAAATTCAAATATCGGCTCAAATTAATCATGATGACTCTGGCCAGGAATTTTCTTTAACTACGTCAGCAAGAAAACTGCAGGATATATGCCGTGCATTTGAAGAAAACACCACATTAGACCTAGATAGGGAAGAAGCAAAAATTCAGGTTAAAGCAGGCAAAAGCCGTTTCAGCTTACAAACCCTGCCAACAGAAGATTTCCCCAGAATCAACCCGATCAGCGATAACACAAACATAATCACTGTTGCCCAAGGTAACTTGAAAATGTTGTTGGACAGGGTTCAATACGCAATGGCGCAGCAGGATATACGTTATTATTTGAACGGCTTGCTCCTGATTACTGACGCTGAAGGCATCAAAATGGTAGCAACAGATGGTCATCGACTGGCTTTAGTTGTACACAATAATCTTCCTAGCACGGTCAATACACAACAACAGGAAGTTATATTACCGCGAAAATCTGTAATTGAACTCGTCAAACTTCTTAACGATAGTGATGAACCCGTCACGATTGAAATTGGGCAAAATCAAGTCCGTTTTTCATTCTCGAATATCATAATGATCTCGAAAATAGTTGAGGGAAAATTTCCAGACTATACAAAGGTAGTTCCAAATAATTACCAAAATCACATAACCATTAACCGGAATATTCTATTGCACGCCTTGCAACGTACATCTATTTTATCCAATGAAAAGTTTAGTGGTGTACGTTTGGT
>CAZJZF010000525.1:0-2277 GCA_964550385.1 uncultured Lentimicrobiaceae bacterium
AACAAACTGCTGGTGGTACTCAAACCGACGAAAGCCATCGAAGATTCTTTGCAGGTGGCCTATGGATTAAAACTCCCGGGCGGCAACCGGGTATTTACCCGCAAAGGGCAATGGCAGTATGGGTGGGACTGGGCACCCTCTGTTGTTTCAGTGGGGATCTGGAAGTCGGTGAAGCTGATAGGCAACGGAACCGTAGCCCTGGAAAGGGTCGATTTTCGGCAAACCTTCGAAAACCACAAACTCAAAACCCTGGAGGCGGTATTTTCGCTCGATATAAGAAAAGCAACTGAGATTGGACTTTCGGTAATGCATCCTGATCTTGAGGTGAATAAAGAGAAAATCAGGCTTGATTCAGGCAGACATGAGATTGTTATACCGTTGATTTTCAAGGCAGATGTGCAGTACTGGTGGCCAGCCGGCATGGGAACCCAGCACCTGTATGAATTCCTGTGTGAAGTGTACGGAGAGAGTTCTGAGCCGTTGGTACAGCAGACCGTCAAAACCGGAATACGTGAAGTGGAACTGTTGCAGGAGACTGACCTGTTTGGATCATCTTTTTGCATCAGGATCAATGGTTTAAAAGTGTTTGCCCGGGGTGCCAACTGGGTGCCTGCCGACCATTTCCCCACTCGTGTTACGGCTGATCGGTACCGGAAGCTGCTGGATGAAGCCGCTTTTGCCAACATGAACATGCTGCGGGTGTGGGGCGGTGGCATCTATGAGGATGAGGAATTTTACAAGCTTTGCGATGAAAAGGGAATCATGGTATGGCAGGATTTTATGTTTGCCTGCGCGATGTATCCGGGATCTGAACCCATGCTAAAAAATATCCGTGCAGAAGCGGAGCAGCAGGTACGCAGGCTGGGAAACCATCCTTCGGTGGTATTGTGGTGCGGCAACAACGAAATCAGCGAGGGGTGGCACCGGTGGGGCTGGCCGGCCGATTATTCAAAGCCTGATTCAGCCCGAATCTGGAACGATTACCTGAAGATTTTTGAATCGCTGTTGCCCGAGGTTGTGCAGGATAATGCTCCGGGCACGCCGTACTGGCCCTCCTCCCCATCTTTGGGCAGAGGTGATCCAAAGCACGTATTCAGCGGCGATTCGCACTATTGGGGCGTGTGGCATGATGCTGAACCTTTCGAACGTTTTCGCTCCAAAATCCCACGCTTCATGAGCGAGTTCGGTTTCCAGAGCTATCCGATGCTCAGCTCGGTGAAGAAATTTACCCCCGATACAGCACTGGCGCCCAATTCAGAAGTGATGCTGGTGCACCAGAAACATCCGCGGGGTAATCAGTTGATTGAGCAGTATATGAACGACTGGTTTCCCAAACCCGACAGCTTTGAACGTTACGTGTATTACAGTCAGCTGATGCAGGCCGAAGGGATGGCCATCGGAATTCTGGCACACCGCGGGGCAAAACCCTGGTGTATGGGTTCGCTCTACTGGCAACTCAACGACTGCTGGCCTGCCGTATCGTGGTCGTCGGTCGATTACTACGGTGAGCGCAAAGCATTGCATTATAAGTCAAAGGAAGTTTTCGCACCCACCCTTGCCACCGTTTCGGTAACCGGAGATATGGCAGAGATTACGGTGATCAACGACAACCCGCAGTTGAAAGAGGCGAACCTCTTTCTCAGAATCATAGACCATAAGGGAAAGGATGTGTATTCTGTCTACTATCCCGAATTGCCGGTTTCATACAATCGAAACATAAAGCTTATGCAAAAAATCTCGCCGGAAGCAGCGCAGGCTTACGCGGAAAACAAACTGATCTGCAGAATTGTGATGACCGCAGATGCAGATCCGGATTGGCTTTATGCCCGTGTTTCCCTCCCCGACAAGCCCAAAAACATCCCGTTTCTTACACCGGAAATCAGGCATAAAATTGAAAAGAGGGGGGAGGAATTCCGGATCACCTTCTGGGCCGATGCCTTTGTGTACGGCTTGTACCTTGAAGCAGACGGCGCAACCGGGAATTTTTCGGACAACTTTATCAATCTCATCCCCGGTGAACTGGGCGTTGTGATATTTACTCCTTCAGAGAAGATCGATTCTTTGAAAATCAAATATTTACATTACTAAAATCACATCTGAAACTCATCCGGTTTTGAGCCCTTCCAAAAAGAAACAAAGATGAAATTGCCACGAAGACTCTAAGACACAAGGAATCACCAAGAGCTATATATCTGTATTTTACAGTTTGTGCGACTTGGTGCCTTAGGTGCGCCACGAGGCGTGCGTTTATTTATAATTAAACACCTATAAGGATGA
>CAZJZF010000526.1:0-2272 GCA_964550385.1 uncultured Lentimicrobiaceae bacterium
AACATCAGCTGCCCCAATGTAAAAGAAGGGGGGATGGCATTTGGAACTTCTTGTCCCTCAGCGCGTGAAGTAACCAAAGCAGTGCGGCAGGTGTATCATAAGCACCTGATGGTGAAACTCTCACCCAATGTTACCAGTATTGCCGAAATAGCCAAAGCAGTAGAGGATGAAGGAGCCGATTCCCTTTCACTCATCAACACTTTGCTCGGCATTGCCATCAACGCCGAGACGCGTCGCCCGGTTCTGAGTACCATCACCGGCGGACTGTCCGGACCCGCCATCAAACCCATAGCCCTCCGAATGGTTTGGCAGGTTTCAAAAGCGGTGAAAATCCCGATTGTGGGAATGGGGGGCATTATGAACGCTGCCGATGCCATTGAATTTTTCCTGGCCGGTGCCACCGCAATTCAGGTGGGTACCGCCAATTTTATCGACCCGGCTGTTACCATTAAAATCCTTCGGGGTATTGAAGAATACCTCGATCGCCACAACGTTGCATCCGTAAAAGAGCTGATCGGAGCGATGGACTGCTGCTGATGCGGATCATCCCAAGGCTGTGCAACTTCATTAATAAGTTTGCACTGATACAGGCTGTATCATGATAGTTTTTTGATACACTCTACTAAATGATAATTAGTAAAAATTATGAAATTTACTAATTGCTATTTAGTAAAATGCACTATCTTTGTGTTTCAGATAATTACATTCATCATGAATAAAACTGAAATTAAAAGAGTTATTATCTCGCAACGGGAAGTACATCATGAGCTCGATTATGTTGAGCGGAATCAGCAGATTGTAGATTCTCTGATTGGTCAGGACTCTTTTGTGCGAATTATTAGTGGCATTCGACGCTGTGGTAAATCTACTGTATTAGGTCATATCAAAGGTCTGAATCAGGGTGGTAACTTTTGTCTTAATTTTGACGATAACAGGTTGATTGGCTTCTCTTCTGATGATTTTGAATTAATGTATGAGTCGTTTTATGAGTTGTTTGAATCAGAAAACACCTGGTATTTTGATGAAATTCAGCTTATAGAAGGTTGGGAGCGATTTGTCAGGAGGTTACATAACCAAGGACACAAAGTATACATCACTGGTTCAAATGCTGGTATTCTTGGTCCTGAGTTGGGGACACACCTGACAGGCAGGTATCTCCAGGTTGAGTTGTTCCCCTTTTCGTTTGATGAGTATCTCCGTTTCAGGGGTGTTGAGCATCACCAGGATGACTTCTTTTCTACTGAGAAAAGAGTTGTCTTTAGTAAATTATTTGACGAATATCTGTTGTCAGGTGGATTTCCTGATTATCTCAAGACCCGAAGTGATGAGTATCTGCAAACTCTTTTCGAGAATATCGTGTACCGTGATGTGGTTACAAGATATGGGATCAGGCATGTACAAACCTTGCTTGAGATGACACATTATCTTATCACAAACGTTGCAAAAGAGAGTTCCTACAATGCCTTGAAAAAGACTTTCAGGTTGTCAAATGCGATCACTGCCAAAGATTATATATCATACCTTGAAGATAGTTACCTGCTGTTTTCTGTGCATCGATACGATTACTCCCTGAAGAAACAATTGCAAAATCCTAAAAAATTGTATTGCATTGATAATGGATTGGGCAGAATTGTGTCATTTCAGTTCAGTGAAAACACCGGCAGGAAACTGGAAAATTTGATATTCTTGCACTTACGACGTTTTCACAAGCAAATTTTTTATCACAAAAAGCAGCATGAGTGTGATTTTATTGTGGTAGCCAGTGGTCGTGTTGTGAATGCCATCCAGGTTTGTTATTCCATGGAATCGTACGATACCCGGGCCCGGGAGCTTGAAGGTTTAATGGAAGCATTACATATGTATCATCTGGCTTATGGAATAATCATTACCAAAGATCAGGAGGAGGTTATTGAGCGGGATGGGGTTACCATTGAGATCATGCCAACATGGAAATTTCTGATGGTATATCCTGGTGATGTCGAAAAAACCCTCCAGAAGAGCCCGGTACAGAATCCCTCTGCCTGATCAATAACCTGCCGGGAAATGCCATCAGCACCACGCCAGGGCGTGGCCTCAGTAACGCCTTTGGCGTCATCTGCGATTTCACTTCGGAATCAGCACATTATATCTTCACAAACCTTCCAACTGAGGTTTTCCCTGTACCGGTCACCATCCGGTAGGTATACTGCCCCGAAGCATAACGACTGCTTCTAAGCACAATAGGTTCACCAGCCCGTAAACGGATATGCTCTATCAGTGAGCCATCGCGACC
>CAZJZF010000527.1:0-2263 GCA_964550385.1 uncultured Lentimicrobiaceae bacterium
GGTAGAAGCGTCCGGCCTCGTGCCTTCTTAGGTCGTAGCTGAATCGTGCTTCTTTGATTGAAGTGTAATGGTATTGCTCAATCAATTTGTCTCCGGGGTCAGAAATCAATTTAACAGTAATATCTTCTTTGGCATTGGAAAAATAGTCAAGATGGGTGAAGTCGTTGGTGCGTGTCGGATACAAGCTTATCGAACGGGTAGATGAGTCAATAGCATCAGGTTTGTTGCCAATGCTGAAATTATATATCCAGCCGTTACCGCAGTCAGACTCAAAAGCTTTAATCAGCAGGCCTTTTCCATCGAGCAACCTTGCTATGCCTCTGCCGGCTTTTGTGTTATACCAGAATTCCAGTCCGTCGCCGGCTGTATCCGTTAAAATAAGACTGTAAGCACCCTCTTTAAGCCTGAATGTGTCACGGTATTCCGTTGCAGGGCTCAGGCTTCCGACCTTTCTTTCGTAAAGGGTTTTCCCATCAAAAGACTTTAACTGATATCCATTTTGACCGGCTTCATTATTGGTTAGCAGACTGAAAATTAAATTTTCCTGATGGACAGGAGGACTGAGAAAATTCACCTTCAATTGATTGTCAGCAGGGTATTCATCCTTTTTTCCATTAGGATTAAGCAGTAAAACCTGAAAAGAATTTCTGCCCTGCTTAAAGTCGATGACTCCGGGTAAATCAATTTCAATGGATGCACCGGAGGGGAGCAGGCCTTTCCAGCTTGTTGTTTGTAAGTTAAAGCCGGCTGTGCCATAGCGTATCTGAAGGCTGCTGAGGTCGTTGCTGCCATTATTCTTTATTCGGATACGAGGGTTTGCTGCTGAGGGATTCATGCGCGAAAACAGGCTTTTCTCTGATGGTATTAATATTTCTTCGATTGCAGCATCAACAGCAGCCGTATAGGGCTCATACTGTATGAGATAGGCTGAAATGACCTGATTGGCGCTTGGGTCAGGGGAAGTGTAATCCTGCATACGAAACTGAATGGTGTTTCGCGATGAGGGTTTCACAGGCAGGTCATGAAGCTCGGCATGCATAAGGTAGCCCGGGCACCAGTTGGCACGATCAAAGACCCAGGTTCCTGCCTGAGGGTAGAGTGGGTTTGAGGCACACTCCATCCATAATTGCTTTTTATCTATAAGCTTGCCGTTGAACCAAATCTCACGGTACTTATCGCAAAACTCAGCACAGTTGTCGGGGCTGTCCATACCATGACCGGTTTGTATGATGCGAAGCCTGGCGAAAGCAGCGCCTGTCTCTGCTTTAAATTCCTGCTCCTTCATGCTGGCGGAGGTAGGTTGATTAGGATCACCATACGGGAAGTGACCGTCGTAGATTTTTTGTATTGAAATGGGTTTATTTACAGGATTGCCGGTGATGATTTCAAACTCAACAGTTACAGCCCAGCCACGATCATTATTGGGTTCGTAGCCCGAATGAGTGTAGTCTATCTCCACGCTATCGCGAAGCAGCAAGCTGAAATCCGTTACATCAATCTCCCAGTCAAAGCGCCAATCTTTACGAAAAAAACCACCGTAAGGGGTTAACATACGACCAAGTTCATAATTCAGGTTTTCGCCCTTAATGCCCCCTTTGCGCAGAAGTGAAATCCTGTCGGAATAGTCCCAGTCGGCACAGCGCATGGTGTCGGGGCAGGCGAAGCGCACATGCATTATTATTTTTCTTACCGGAACATCTTTGTTTGGAAAAATCCCCCACCGGCAATATGATTTAATGCCTTTTGAAGGGTCGGTCACCACCGTTTCCCGATTATGTGTGATTACCCTGATGGTATCGCTGCTAAGTGCTGTTGCAACATGTACTATTACAGACAGCACAAAAATTAATAAACCTGCCCTCATCGTCATAAATTTTTAGTGAATCTCAATTTCATCAATAAACACCCAGGCTTTGCCTTTTTCACCTCTCCAGGCAGGCAGGTCGCCCACTCCTTTAACTTTAAGTCTTACATACCTTGCGCTTGTATTTTGAAAATTCAGTTGAAATGTTCTGATTTGTTTATTGATTTTATTTCCTTGTTCTGGATTCTCATAGCGACCGATATTCAACCATGTTTTATTATCATTTGAAATCTCAATTTCAATGGCTGCAGGTAACAAAATCCACGATTGGTTATCGTCGAGAAAACTCGCTTTTACTGAAGAAACAGTAGTAGGCTGCAGCATGTCAAGAGTAATTTGGAAATCCAGTCCGTACCATCCCTGCCAGAGTATACGGTACTCATGAGTGCCATGAACACC
>CAZJZF010000528.1:0-2258 GCA_964550385.1 uncultured Lentimicrobiaceae bacterium
CGAGTTCATAGGGGCCGGTTACCGTTTGCAGCCTGCCATCGGGGTAGTAGGCATACAATATGGTATCGCCGCCAATGCCAATGGTACGCAGCACCTGCTGCAGGCGGTAATCGTAGGTGTTGTAAGAATTGTAGTCGGAGCTGGAGCTGGCAGAGATGATTACCGGAAGTGAATGAATTACAGGATCGTAGGTATAGTTGTACATCATTGCCTGATTGGCAGCATTTTCGGGCATTTGAACCGAGATCAGGTTTCCGTAGGCATCGTAGCCGAAATAGGAGTAAAGGTACTGACTGCCATCCCAAACGCCCATCTGGGTCATATTGCCATTGGTATTGTAATCGGCGGTTCGCTGCCGGTACAGGGTTGAGCCCTGTTTCACCTCAATTTCAAGCGGAAGGCCCAGAATTCTTTTCACGGTATCGTTTCGGTAGGTGATCCAGTGGGTTCGAAGCCCTGTTGCCATACCTGCGCCTGCAGGGAACAGGGGATAAGCGCCAAAAGCAAAAACACGAAAAATGTTTTCATGATGATGTTTTTGAGAAAATGAATGGGTTTGTAAGGCTCGCAAATGAAAGGCACGATAATTCGAAAAAGGATGCACCATGCAATCCATCTTTTTGATACATTGCACATTTTGAAAAGAAAAAACGTCGGGAGTTTATCTCTCTCTCTCTCTCTTTACAGCACCAAGGGTTTCAGAAGATTCATGAAAAATAAACAGGGAAATGATCCAGCGACCTGGCAGCAAGAAATTCAATGTTTTCAGGGCATTTGCGAAAAAAACGGAGATTTTGGCAGGGAATCTCATCAGGCAAATTTTGTGTGGGAAAGAAGGGTAAAGATAAACCAAAATGAGTCGTTCCCGACACCAAACATGAAAATAAAGTGAATTATATTTTATGCTATAAAGCAGAGTTCAGGAAAAAGCCTTCTTTAAGCATTGTTTATCAGTGAAATACAATCAAAACAGTAAGGATTTCTTTCCGTCAGTTTTTAAAAAAAATGCGTATAAATACGGAGGGATCTGCACCACTTGAACTGAGCCGGTTCTTGAACGCATCCGATGAGCAGTCAAAGCAACAGTGTTCCATTTTTTTGCCACGGATGCACGAATTTTGAGTAGCTTATGTGTATAGATGTTTAGTCGACAGTCGACACAAAAAGCCATTAAATCAACTCATAACTCATAACTCATAACTAACTACTGTCCCCTCAGCACTGTCCCCTTTTGCCTTTAGCCTTCATTGGCTAATTGACAAATTGGCTGATTTTTTTCCGTATTTTTGTAACTCACTCAGTAATCATTATTTCACATGAGAAATATTGCAATACTCTTCATTCTGCTGACAGCACCGGTTTTCCTGTACGCCCAGCACACCAATGTAATGATCTCTGATACCGGGTATCCCGACGAGCCTTCCATCTGCATCAATCCCAAAAACACGCAGCAAATTGCAGCAGGTTCCAACCTGAATCATGTTTTCTATTCAGAAGACGGTGGCCTTACCTGGCGAAAGGATGTGCTTACATCCACCTATTCGGTATGGGGTGATCCCTGTATCATTACCGACACAACCGGGGCATTCTATTATTTCCATCTGTCCAATTATTCGCTGGGCAACTGGATCGACCGGATTGTGTGCCAGCGCCTCGACTCCCTCAACGGCACCTGGACAACCGGCAGCTATATGGGCCTTAATGGCACCAAAGCTCAGGACAAGGAATGGGTGGTAGTAGATCCAAAGACCAACCATTTATACAGCACATGGACCCAGTTTGATGACTATGGCTCCACCAGCTCTTCCGACAGCTCCTTAATCCTGTTTTCGAAATCAACCGACCGGGGCGATACCTGGTCGCCGGCACTGAGAATCAACACTGTGGCAGGCGACTGCATCGACAGTGACAACACCGTGGAAGGGGCTGTGCCGGCTGTAGGTCCTGCCGGACAGGTGTATGTGGCCTGGACAGGTCCGTTGGGCATCATTTTCGATAAATCTCTGGATGGTGGAGCTACCTGGCTTGAGAATGACAAATTTGTTTCAACCCAACCGGGGGGCTGGGATTACAGCATTCCAGGCATTTACCGCTGCAATGGACTTCCGGTTACCTGCTGCGACCTCAGCAACACTGCAACCCGTGGCAACATATACATCAACTGGACTGACCAGCGAAATGGCGCTGCCGATACCGATGTGTGGTTTGTGAAATCTGCCGATGGTGGCGACACCTGGACCCAGCCGCTGCGGGTAAAT
>CAZJZF010000529.1:0-917 GCA_964550385.1 uncultured Lentimicrobiaceae bacterium
GGACCAGTCTCAGGGAATCGCCATGAAGTCCGGCGGCAGCATCATAATATCCGGCAGGGATTTGCGACTGCAGCTGGCAGGCGGAAAACAGCAGGAAAAGGAACAGAATTTTCTTCATCGGCACAAAGTTACTGGTTTTCCAGAATAACTTCGGCGATGTCTTTTACTGGAACGGAGCTTCCGTAGGCAAGGCTTTTTTTGCAAAGGGGGCATGCTGTAACCAGGGTTTGCGGATGGTTTACCAGGAGCTCTTTCAATGTGTTATCGCGCATCTCCTGCCTTTTTCCTTCGGGGGTAATGAAGTCGGCGAGGCTGTTGCCACAGCAGAGGGCTTCCATTTTCTGCTGGTTGGTATTCATCAATTCACCACATTGGGCCAGCAACATTCTGGGTTCTTCGAAGATATTGAGTCCGCGGCCCAGATCACAGGGGTCGTGGTATACAAGGGTTTGGTCTTTTGGCTTCAGGATTATTTTTCCTTCTTCAGCGAGTCGGAGGAGGTATTGCGAATGGTGCAGCACTTCGATATCCAGGTCGTACTGTTCCTTGAATACCCTTAGGCAGATGGGGCATGAGGTAACCAGGGTTTTTATCCCGCTGTCGCGGATGATGTATTTATTTTCGCGCATGAGCAGTTTGGCCTGGCGTTCGTTACCGGAGAGGCTCAGGGGTCTTCCGCAGCAAACGGTGCCATCGCGGTCGATGAAGTGGTATCGCACGCCCGCTTTTTTCAGAAGTGCTTCCATCGCAATTTTTATCGATGGAGTTAAATGGGTCATGCATCCTGCAAAGTATCCAACATCAGCGGGGAGGGGAGGGGGTTGAATTTTTTCTTCGGCGTATTTGTAGCTGAAGCCGTATTCGAGGCTGTAATCCCTGCGTTTGATGCTGCGGATGGTATCTGCTTTGATGCCCAC
>CAZJZF010000529.1:927-2253 GCA_964550385.1 uncultured Lentimicrobiaceae bacterium
AAAATACACAGCCTGGGTTTGCTGAGGCCTCACCTCTGCCAGCTGGCATTTATCGATGCAGATGCCGCAGCGTGAGCAGGAGTATATTTCAAATTCGGTGAAACCGGTAAATTTGTGGCAGGTTTTAATGCCACAGTTGCGTAAGTATATAAGGAACAGCTCGGTGGGGATGTGATTGTAGCGAGAGAAGGGAAGGAACACAAAGAAGAGAAAGAGGGCGGATGAGTAGGCCCACCATGCAGGAAGTTCCAGATATTCGAGCGGAAGGAAAGAAGAAAAGGCCATTCCGGCCGAACCTGTGAGAAATCCGCCGTTGTGATGGATGCCCGAGGTGAAGCTTTCTGCCAGAAACCGCAGGGGAAAAACCGACCAGAGGCTGTACAGGGCTATCCGGTCTCCCAGTATAAGTTTCGTGGTTTTTTTCATCCCGAAGAAGCGGCTCCGGATCCGTTTGTAGATGGCCAGCAGGGTGGCAGTGAGCAATATCAGCAATAGTAAATCCATCACAAAACCAAAGCCCCGGGCAAAGAAAAACTGCTTTTCATCATGTTCGAAATAGCGCAGGAATATGGGGTCATAAGGCATATTGAAGACCTTATGCTTGTGGAATTTGGTTTCCAGGGTGCCAAAAACAATCAGCAAAAACCAGCCGAAGGCAAAGCTCATATGCATCCAGCCCAGCATGGCATTAACCCTGAAGACCTTTTTGTGGATCAGGCTCTCACGAAATACCTCCCACAGAGAGCGGAAAAATGCAGGTTTAAAGAACCCCATCCAGGCTTTCCGGCGATCGCTGCGGGGCATCTGCACAATCCAATAGGCATATCGTGCCACCAGTACGGCGAACAGAATCAGGGCACCGGCAACGAACGGGATAACGAAGTGGTTATAATTCATAGTGCTCGATACCTTTTACGATACTGAGGATTACATTGCGGGTATTCACCCCTTTGGGGCATACAAGCTGGCATTTACCACAGAGCATGCAACCTTCGATTTCTTTTTTCACGATGTCGTTCATTCCTCTACGCAGCAGAAGCGATATGCGTCTGAGGCTCAATGTGGTGAAGTGTCCGGCACTGCAGGTGGCAGCACAGGTTCCGCAAAAGATACAGAGGTTGATGGATGGCTCACGGTTGTAAACAAAATCATACAACCTTTTATCGGTGGCATCGAAGTCGATCTGCCGGTCAGTGTGACGGGTATAGCCAAAATTCTTCATAGGGTTTCATCTTTCTGTTTGCCAGTTCATTGCCCGAAAGGTAAATATCGATGGCGGTGGCAGCGGCGCGGGCGTCGGTGATGGCATTGGTAATGGTATTGGGA
>CAZJZF010000530.1:0-2239 GCA_964550385.1 uncultured Lentimicrobiaceae bacterium
TCTTTTCGAGGCTTCTGGAAGCCAGACTGTTGAAAGAATTGACTTATTTTTTTTTTTTTATTTGAGTAAAAATGATGTACTTTTATGCTCCGATTAATGGGTTTCCCTTTCGGGGGGAATTTTAACTTGGGAAATGGCATTAGAAACAACTCTAATCCGTGTGATTCAGTTTGTTATACTGAAACCAGAAATGGTATATCAGTATAACAGATTTGCGTTTGTCTGCATGGGTTTTGACCATCTTGAAGAAAAAATGAATTGAATGAAGATTAATGGAATATTACCTGTTGTAATTTATACAATCACTAACTGACCAGAAACAGAAATCAAAATTGAAAATCAGAAAATCCAAATAACCAGTATTATGAAAAGAAAATTACTTGTTTTAATTGCAATGTTCTTCGTTGTTACAGGTGCGTGGGCTGCCGTTCTTCAGGTAGGTTCCGGGTATCCATACAGCGATGTGCAGTCAGCTTTGGCTGTCGCTTCCAACGGCGATGAGATCCATGTGATGACCGCAGGCACTTACAGTGGCTTTACCTACAATTTATCAGGCACTGTATCTGTAAAGAATATGACTCCTGGTGTTGTAAGCCTCACCGGTACTACCAACAATCCTACCATCTCAGTATCCTCCGGGAAACTGATTCTGCGTGGTTTTCAGGTGGTTGAAGCTGGCGGATTTAACCAGAGTGGCATTGCAGTAACAGGCGGAGAACTCGATGCAGGTACAGCAATGGATCATGGCCACAACAGTTTTGTGGTTAATGGTGCCGGGAAAGCGGTCACCAATACCGGTGGAATTGCGAATGCCATTGGCAACTACTGGGGTAGCACTGCTTTTTTCAATGTTACCAGCAAACTATCCGGTACTGTGGCATACGATCCATGGTGCGATGCCACATTTACGAACTGTACATTCTCAACCTCAGGAGGGCCTGTGACTACAGCCCCCGAGATCATTACAACAGCTGGTACCGTTAATATAGGCTTCACTGCTGCCAACTTTAACAACGTAGATGCCATCTCCCTTACCCTCAATTATGATCCGGCAATCCTTCAAACGCCTGTCCTTTTCTCTACAAACCCCTTACTGGTTGGTTTCTGGAATGCAATGGCAGTAGTGCCAGGACAGTTGGTGGTAGGTTGGACCGGTACCCCCGGTGTAGGTGTTACTCTCCCCGGCCCTTCGGATGTATTGTTCACCATTCAGTTCTCTTATCTGGGTGGTACTTCTCTGCTTACCTGGAACGATAACCCCACCATCAATTGCGAATATCAGAATGCAGCCATCCAGGGTCCTTACAACGACCTGCCTACCGCTTCTTTCTACAACAACGGATGGATTACAGACCTTGCTGCCACCGTGGCTTCTACCAACGTTACCTGTAATGGTGCCAACGATGGAACCATTACGATTTCTGGTGCTACCGGTGCTTCCGGAACCTATCAGTACAGTATCGATGGTGGAATGACCTGGCAGAATTCAGGCCTCTATACAGGTCTTGTTCCCCTTACCTATAATGTAATGATCAGGGATGCCAACAACCCTGTGGTGATGATTACACTGAATCCTTCTCTTACCATTACCCAACCGGCTCCCCTCAGCGCCCAATATGCTGTAACCCATGTTACCTGCTACGGTTACGCAAATGGCTCCATCATTTTCAGTAATCCTGCAGGTGGCTATGGCTACTACGAATTTACGATCGACGGAGGCCTGAACTGGAGCAGTAATATGAGCTATACGGGTCTTAGCGGTGGTGTGTACAATCTCCAGGTGAGGGATGCCATGTATCCGAGCTGTCTTCTTGATCTCGATGGCCCTGCCAACACCCTGTTAAATGAACCCGCTCTGCTACCTCCTCCGGTAAGTGGTGGCAATATTACGGAATGCCAGCAGATTCCAACCCAAACCCTTACCGCTACCGCAACCCCTGTGGCTCCCGGTACCTCGGTTGTTTGGTACGATTCTCCCACCGGTGGAAATGTAGTGGCTTCACCCACACTTTCTGCCCCCGGTACAGTTACCTATTATGCTGCCAACTTCGACGGAGTTTGCTACAGCCAGGTAAGAACTGCCGTTACACTTCAGATGGACCCCGTAAATGTGGCTTCCATCGCCTACTATAATGGCAACAATCAACCCTATTTCTGTACCGATGGCGGAATCGTTAATGTTACGCTGATCGGAACCACCGGTGGTATTTTTTCAGTGCTCCCCGCAACGGGTCTGGCA
>CAZJZF010000531.1:0-2237 GCA_964550385.1 uncultured Lentimicrobiaceae bacterium
AAGGAGGAGAAGTTCAGCTCAGTACTTTTCCTCGATGCCCGCGAGAAAAAATACATCGATGAATGTGGTCCGGCCAATTTCTTCGGGATCAAAAACAACACCTATGTTACACCGGAGTCTTCTTCCATTCTGGCTTCCATCACCAACAAAAGCCTGATGACCCTGGCGCAGGAAATGGGTTTAAAGGTGGAACGCAGACGCGTTCCGGTGGAAGAACTTGAAACTTTCGAAGAAACCGGTGCCTGCGGTACTGCTGCTGTTATTACCCCTATCGGAAAGATTGTTGACCGCGACACCGGTCACGAGTACCTCTACTGCAAAGATGGTAAGCCCGGACCATGGACCACCAAACTCTACCAGACCCTCATCGGCATCCAGTTCGGTGAAGTGGAAGATACCCACCACTGGAACCTCATTGTAGAATAAAAAAATTGACATTTTGTCAGTCCTGCCCCGTTGGCATATCCTTTGACCAGCGGGGCTCTGTTAGTTTATAAAGTTCATAAAGTTTGTAAAGTTCATAAAGTTCAAATGTTCAAGCGTTCAACCGTTCCAGGATCCAAGATCCAGGAGTAATTATGGTTCAAAGTTCAATGATTTACACTTTAGATTTAAACATAATACTTTGATTAATAGACGGTAAAACACTCATAACCCATAACTTATAACTCATAATTTCTAATTTCTAATTTCTAACTTCTAATTTCTAATTACCATCTCCAAACTTCTAACTAAAACAACCATGGTTCAAGGAAAAATCAACGTTCAAACCGAAAACATCTTCCCGATTATCAAGAAATTCCTCTATTCAGATCATGAGATATTTCTGAGAGAGCTGATTTCCAATGCAGTAGATGCAACACAAAAGCTTAAAGCGCTGGCCTCTCTGGGAACCTACAAAGGGGAGCTTGGTGATCTTACCATCAGGGTAAAAATAGACAAGGAGCAGAAAACCCTTTCGGTATCCGATGCAGGTATTGGCATGAATGCCGACGAGGTTGAAAAATACATCAATCAGATCGCCTTTTCAAGCGCAGAAGAGTTTTTGAAAAAGTTTAAAAATGTTGATGCTTCAACCATAATAGGGCACTTTGGTTTGGGTTTCTATTCCAGCTTTATGGTGGCAGAACGGGTGGATCTGATCACCAAAACCTACAAAAAAGGTGCAGGCACCAAAGCAGTGCATTGGTCATGCGACGGGTCACCCGACTATACCATGGAGGATACCGAAAAAGGGGAGCGTGGTACCGAAGTAGTACTGCATATCGCCGAAGACTCAATGGAGTTTCTTGAGGAACAACGGATACATACCCTGTTGCAGAAGTATTGTCGTTTCCTGCCGGTTCCTATTGAGTTTGGTACCGAAAAATATTCCGAGAAAGTGGAAGGGGAGAAGGACGAGCACGGCCACGACAAATACGAAACCCTGGAGAGGCCACGCATCATCAACAATACCAATCCATTATGGAAGAAGACTCCTGCCGATCTGAAGGAGGAAGATTATCTGTCATTCTACCGTGAGCTCTATCCGATGCAGTTCGAAGAGCCCCTGTTCAACATTCACCTCAATGTTGATTATCCCTTTAACCTAACCGGAATTCTCTATTTCCCCAAGGTGAAGAACAATTTCGAAGTGCAACGTGATAAAATCCAGCTCTATTCAAATCAGGTATTCATTACTGATTCAGTAGAAGGGATCGTGCCCGATTTTCTTACCCTGCTGCACGGTGTAATTGATTCCCCTGACATTCCCCTCAATGTATCGCGTTCCTACCTGCAAAGCGATGCCAATGTGAAAAAGATATCGGGCCATATCAGTAAAAAGGTGGCCGACAAACTTGAGGAAATATATAAAAACCGACGGGAGGAGTTTGAGCAGAAATGGGACGACATCCGCATCTTTATTATTTATGGTATGCTTACAGATGAGAAGTTTGCAGAAAGAGCCATGAATTTTGTCCTTCTCAAAAGTACTGCCGGCAAATATTTCACCCCTGAAGAGTACCGCGATCATATTTCAGGACTGCAAACCGATAAGGATAAAAAACTGGTACACCTGTATGCCTCCGATACCGATGCCCAGCACACCTATATCGATGAAGCCAGAGAACGGGGCTATGATGTGCTGCTGCTTAACGGTCCGCTCGACAGCCACTTTGTGAACCTGCTGGAGCAAAAACTCGAGAATGTTCGTTTTACCCGTGTGGATGCGGATGTGATGGACAAGCTTATCAACA
>CAZJZF010000532.1:0-2235 GCA_964550385.1 uncultured Lentimicrobiaceae bacterium
TTATTCACCCGTCATTGAACAATCCCGCCATCGACCTGCGGGGCAAATCCTACCGTTACAAATTCGACAACTACCTGTATCATCAGGTGTTTACGGCTACTTTGCCAACCCTTTTACACTATGAGGATCGTAACTCCATGGCATTCAGCATCGAATCAAGGGTTCCGTTTCTGGACCACAGGCTGGTGGAGTTTTGCTTTCAGCTCGAAACTGAACAGAAGATCCATATTGGAGAAACCAAGCGCATATTACGAAGTGCCATGCAGGGCATACTTCCGGAGGAAATCCGTACACGTCAGGATAAAAAAGGCTTTGTAACGCCAGGGGAAAACAAATGGCTTCGCGGACCGCTTAAACATTTACTGGAAGTCGATTTCAGAGAATATCCCTTTATCGATGCTGAAAAAGCTCATTCTGCCATTAAAGCCTATCAGGCCGGCAACGGCAGCCCCATTCTGGCCTGGCGCCTGATGACGCTGTACCATTGGTTGAAGGCACAATAGACCACTGTTGTCCAATCCGGATTATTTCGTTATACCTTTGTAAAGAATTGTCTACCCGGAATACATTATCCGTGTCTTTTGTGTTTTAATACTCTGTACCAGTCACATAAACTCAACACAAATGAAAACTACCCATTATTCAAAACGTATTTTGTTTCTGGCAGGTGGTCGATTATCGATGAGACCAGGAAATCATGATCGGTGGATTGTGGGGAGGATGGGTTATAGATACCAGGGAAATCAAGGGTTGTTTCTTCGCTTTTCGCCGCTGATGATTGTTAGAAATCTTGATGACCCCGATGGCGGCATTGAAGGTTACTGGGTCGCTGCTGCAGTAGGATATAGTTTCTGAACGAAGAGGAAGTAAACAGATATTCATTCTGCGGGGTGACAAAGGGTTAGTGAAACCCTATTTTCTGGTGACATAGATCTTGGGATTTCAATCCCTTAAAAGGAAGCATCCTTTCTATTTAAAAAGCCTCTAAATTAGTAGCAGGGATAGTTGCTGACAAGCCAATTTTATACTTTTGGCCGTTATTTTAAACACTTACACTATGAGAATTGGACGAATTCCTCAGGAGAAAGCTCCTTCTCCGATTCAGGATGTGGATCTGACATTGATCGACAACCTGATAGAAAAATACAGATTAAAGAAAGGTAATGTTATCCCTTTGCTGCAGGGCACCCAGGAGTGTTTCGGGTATATTCCACGGGCAGCGTTTCTACGGATATCGGACGGGACAGGGATACCGCTGAGTGAATTGTATGGCGTTGCCACTTTTTATGCTCAGTTCAGGCTGGCTCCGGTGGGCAAGCATATTATCAAGGTTTGCCATGGCACCGCCTGCCATGTGCAATCAGCCCCAAAAATCACCGAAGCACTGGTTGAAGCCCTTGAAGTAGAAGATGGAGGCACCACCGAAGATGGGCTCTTTACCCTTGAGTCGGTGGCTTGTCTGGGTTGCTGTTCCCTTGCCCCGGTAATGATGATTGGGGATGAAACCTATGGCAATCTTACCGGAAAAGACGCGGTGAAAGTGATCAAGGAGATCAGACTTGCTGAGAGTAATTAAAAATCAGTAAATCAAAAAGATTATGATAAAGACACAGGTGATAGTGGGGCTGGGCAGTTGTGGAATTGCTGCCGGGGCCGGCAAGGTATATGAGAAAATCAAAGCGATCCGTGAAGTGGAAAAGCTTGATTTTGAGCTAAAAAAGACCAGTTGTGTAGGGATGTGTTTCCGCGAGCCTCTGGTGGAGGTGATTGATGAAACAGGTCATTATATTTATGGTGAAGTAAACGAAGCACGTGCGGTAGAGCTTCTTGACCGCCATGTTGTTCATCATGAAGTAATCAGGGATTACGTGGTACACACCGACATGTTCCCGACCCCTGATGATACGTTTTTCAAGGGGCAGGTAAAAATTGCCCTGCGCAATTGCGGGCAGATTGATCCAGAATCGATTGATGAGGCGATGGCGAATGGTGCATACAAAGCCATTGCCGGCATTGCCGAGAAAGCTACAACCCAGGAGCAGGTGATACAGGAGGTGCTGGAATCGGGTATCCGGGGTCGTGGGGGTGGAGGATTCCCTACAGGGATGAAATGGCGGTTTGCTTTCAACAACAAATCAGATAAAAAATACGTGATCTGCAATGCCGACGAGGGCGACCCGGGGGCGTTTATGGATCGTTCGCTATTGGAGGGTGACCCGCATGCAGTGCTGGAGG
>CAZJZF010000533.1:0-2232 GCA_964550385.1 uncultured Lentimicrobiaceae bacterium
ATGCCCGAATCGCCGATCCGTAAACTGGTTCCCTATGCCGACAAGGCCAAAGCCAGAGGAACCAAAGTGTACCACCTCAACATCGGTCAGCCCGATATCGAAACCCCCGAAGTGGCCCTCAATGCCATCCGGAACTTCGACATGAAGGTGATTGAGTACAGCCATTCGGCCGGGATCCTCTCCTATCGAAAGAAGCTGGCTGAGTATTACAAAAGCGTTGGCATTGAAGTTACTGCTGATGAAATCATCATCGGTGCAGGAGCTTCGGAAGCGATCCTGTTCACCATGCAAACCTGCCTGGATCCGGGCGATGAGATCATCATCCCGGAGCCTTTCTACGCCAACTACATTGGCTTTGCCGTAAATGCAGGTGTGGAGATCGTTCCCATCAGTTCCAGCATCGAGAGCGGGTTTGCCCTTCCGCCCATTGCCGATTTCGAAAAGGCCATCACCCCGCGTACCCGGGCCATTCTGATCTGCAACCCGAACAACCCTACCGGTTATCTGTACAGCAAAGAGGAGCTGGAGGTGCTTCGCGAGCTGGTGCTGAAGTACGACCTTTACCTGATTGCCGACGAAGTGTACCGCGAATTCACCTACGATGGCCTGAAGCACGAAAGCGTAATGCACCTCAAAGGGCTGGAGCAGAACATCATCATGATCGATTCCGTTTCCAAACGGTATTCAGCGTGTGGTGTAAGGGTAGGAAACCTGGTGACCAAAAACAAAGAGATTCTGGCCACCGCACTGAAATTTGCACAGGCACGACTCAGTCCTCCAACACTGGGACAGGTGGCAGCTGAGGCAGCTGTTGACACTCCGGCTTCCTATTTCAAAATGGTGCTGGATGAGTACCTGCAGCGCAGAAACCTCGTGGTAGAGGAGATCAACAAAATTCCGGGCGCTTTCTGCCCCAACCCCAAAGGTGCTTTCTATGTTGTGGCTCGCTTGCCGATTGATGATGCCGACAAATTCTGCCGCTGGTTGCTGGAAGATTTCAGCTTCGAAAACCAAACGGTGATGCTGGCACCTGCCACCGGATTCTATGCCACCAAAGGAAAAGGGATGAATGAAGTCCGCATCTCCTATGTGCTTAAGGTGGAAGATCTTGCAGGTTCCATGAAGGTACTTAAAGAGGCTCTGGCGGTATATCCCGGCAGAACCCTCTGATATCAATAAAGAAGAATACTATGAGCCGGGGCTGAATGCTCCGGCTTTTTTGTAGTGCTCCTCCATCTCCTTCATCCTCCCCATATTTTTATAGGTATCTCCGATATTACGGTGGATGCGGTAGAAATTTTCCGAACGGATTTTACGGGCAGAGAGGTCGGCGGGGATATCCTTTTCTTTCAGCTCCATCATGGCCAGGGCCTTTTCGAAGTAGCGGAGTGCCGTGGGAAGGTCGCCGCGCATGCCGTATACGATGGCCAGGTTTTCCACCATCCCGTAATTGGCGGTATCGCCGGCGATTGCTTTCTCCAGATGGAACCTCGATTTCTCCAGATATTCCAGCCTGCGCCCCTGTGGCACAGCAGGGTCAGAGGCACGGAACCGTCCCCAGAGCTGCCCCAGCAGATGGTGAACCCTGCTGTTGCCGGGAGTAATCACCGACAGTGAATCCAGCATCTTTTCGGCTTTGGCATAATCTCCCCGATAGAGCCGGGCTTCGGCAAATCCGATGGCATATTCACTTTCAGCGGGATACCGGCGCATCAGCTCGCCGTACACCACACCGGCCGTTTCGAAGTCTTTGTACAGCAAAGCACGGGTACCAAGGGTTTTTGCATTGGTAAGGGCATCGGGGTAATCGGGACTCATACGGATACAGGCATCATACGATTCCCATGCCCCTTTGAAATTGTTTTGCAGCAGCAGCGCATTGCCCAGCAGCACCCTGGCCTGCAGATACTGCGGATGGAGCTCCACCCCCCTTTGCAGGTAAGGGAGCGCCTGGTTCAGCAGAAGCTGCTTCTGATTTTCATCTGTGGCATTCTGTGCCCGCTCCAACATCCCTCCGGCAGAAGTGTTCACTTTGGCGCTGTTTGCCGAAACTTCAACATCGGTGGTGAAGAGGGTGAAATCGTCTTTCCAGGCTGTGTTCCTCGATATGGTTTTGATGCTGAATGCCAGCACAACGATCAGAACCACAGCCAACTGAAGGGTTGTTTTGCCTTTGGATTTCCGGAGCCACAGCTGCAGCAGCCAGGCAAGGATCAGCAGGATGCCCAGCAG
>CAZJZF010000534.1:0-1418 GCA_964550385.1 uncultured Lentimicrobiaceae bacterium
CTGGCAATCCTGAAGTGTTATTTTATCTCCCGGTGCTGATCTGGTTGCTGGTCTATGCCTGGCTAATCAATAGCAGGGGTGTATTCCTTAACCGCATAAGGATCAATATTGCAAGTATATTAACCTGGATTTTCATCTTTTCAGCATCGATTGCAGCAATTATGCTGTCGCAAAACTCCAGGGTTGAATGGGAAAAAAGAAAATCCATTGCAGAAAAACTGGCTGTGCAAACCGATCCGTCAAGCGAAATGCTGATGAGTATAGCGGTGAAATACCTGGACAATGATTTTCTAAGCGACAACTTCCATCGTTTTCACAGGGAGGAAGAAGGCCAGGCTTTAAAGGATAGTATCATCACCGGTAATTACAGTGGTTTTTTAAATAAGTATGACACCAGGCTTTATGTGTATGATTCTGCCAACCGGGCACTTTTTAACGAAGATCCTACGAGTTATGAAGCGTTGAATGTAATCTTTACCGTGCAATCAAAACCCACGGCTACAGAGGGATTGTATTATTATGAAACTTCGTTTGACAAGTTTAATTATATCATGCGAAGGCAGGTGAAAGACACTGCCGGGAAGAAGATGGGGTCATTTTTCATTGTTTCCAACCTGAAGAATTTCAGTCGTGATGCCTTGTTCCCGGAATTGTTCCGTCAGAATAAAGGTATTGACCCTGAAAATTCTCCTATCTACTCCAATGCAGTATATATAAAAAACAGGCTGGTGTCACCTCCCGGCAATTATCCTTTTGCTACCTGGCTGAATGATGAGGAGATTCCCAAAGAAGAGTACCGGCTAAAAACGAGTGGCGACTATGATGAACTCTGGTACAGGGCCAGTAAAGAAAAAGTAGTAGTTATTGCCCGCAAAAGGGAAACAACTATCGAAACAATCACTTTGTTCTCCTATATCTTTTGTTCCTTCCTTTTCCTGGTGGCTTTGCTGCAATTGCTTTCGCTGATCGTAAAGACGGGAGCCAACTGGCAGGGGTTCAGGAAACTTTTCCAGATCAATATCCGGTCGCAGGTACACAGTACTATTATTTTTATCAGTGTGTTTTCATTCCTGGTGATCGGGGCCGCCACCATTTCGTTTTTCATCAGCCGGAACCGGCAAAGCAATAATGATAAACTTAGCCGTACCATGAAGATCATGGTGAATGAAATGGAAAAGAAGATGTCGGATCACAACACTTTTGATGATGTAGTGAAGATATATGATTCTGTTTCCAATAACGGACTGCAAAAACTGGTAGATGAAGTATCAGATATTCATGGGGTAGATGTGAATGTTTATGACCTGGATGGTAATCTCCAGGTTTCATCGGAGGCGAATGTGTACACCAAAGGAGTGTTAAGCAAAAAAATGGAGCCAAGAGCTTATTTCCACCTGAGCCGGTTAAGGCAGGTGCAG
>CAZJZF010000534.1:1428-2227 GCA_964550385.1 uncultured Lentimicrobiaceae bacterium
GAATTTCTCATTTCTGAGTATCTACTCGCCGGTACGCAACGAGCAGGGGGAAGTAGAGGCTTTTGTCAATATTCCCTATTTCACTTCCAAGCCGGAACTCCGGCAGGAAATTTCCAACTTCCTGGTTACGATCATTAACCTGAATGCTTTCATCTTTCTTATAGCCGGGTTGATAGCACTGATCATCACTAATCGTATTACTAATTCATTCTCCCTGATCAGCGACAAGATGAAAGAAGTAAATCTTGGCAAGCAGAATGAGGCGATTACATGGAACCGAAATGATGAAATTGGAGAACTGGTACAGGAGTATAATAAAATGGTGGCCAAACTAGGGGAGAGTGCTTCTGCACTGGCCAAGAGTGAAAGAGAAGGAGCCTGGAGGGAAATGGCCCGGCAGGTAGCCCATGAGATCAAGAATCCGCTGACACCGATGAAATTGAGTATCCAGTACCTGCAAAAAGCCATCAACAATAACCAGGAAAATGTAAAAGAACTTTCTGCCAGTGTGGCCAATACATTAGTCGAACAGATTGATCACCTGTCAAAGATTGCTGCTGATTTTTCCCAGTTTGCCAATATCGGCAATGTCCGTGCAGAACTGTTTGACCTGCATGATGTCATTAGTTCGCTCCGGGATCTTTACCTGTCAAACCAGCAAGTGGAATTTGTCTGGTATCCCTTATTGGAAAAAGTAATGGTGAATGCTGATAAAACCCAGATGAACCGTCTCTTTACTAACCTTTTCACCAATGCTGTGGAAGCCTGCCGGGAAAAAAAGAATTGCCGGATCGAGGTA
>CAZJZF010000535.1:0-2226 GCA_964550385.1 uncultured Lentimicrobiaceae bacterium
GATATTCTGCCGGGCCAGGTTGAACCTTGCCTCTGCATAGGGATGACCCTCCATCAGCGAGTGGCCGGCGCGGCTTGAAACCTTCTTCTCCACACTGCTGACGATCAGTATATTATCCTTGATATCCCTGAAAACCGGATGAACCTCAAACGGCAGCGGAACGGCATATTCATCGTGTGAGCCGTCGACATACGGGCTTTCGCCCCAGACGGTGTAACCGCCGTAAACTGAGCGGCATGCACTACCGCTGGCCAGGCGTGACAGAAAAGATGCTTCCCGAGGCGAAAATTCCCGGTCTTCGATAATAGACAAACATTCGGCAAGACAGAGGCCCAGGGCGCTCATGCTCGAGGCTGACGAGGCAATTCCGGTCGAATGGGGGAAAGTGTTGAAAGAGGAAATTTGAAAGTGGAAATTTGACAGCTTCGGATGATCAATGCTAAGTGAATCCAGGAAAGAGGCAATTTTTGCAGCAAATTTTTCATTCTTCAACCCTTCAAATAAAAATTCAAGTCTTGCTTCTCCTTTTTCCAGCCTCCTGAAGGTCAGGCCCATTTCTGTATAAGCCTTGCTCAAGGTCATGCTGAGCGAAGGATTAGCCGGTATCTGAACCGGCCTTTTACCCCAGTATTTCACGAGGGCGATATTCGACGGGCTCCTCCAGGAGATGTTTCCAACGGTTTTATCTGACGATTTCATGCCATGCGAAGATAACAGGAAGATTTTTACTGAAGAAATAGTCTTTAATATAACTGTCGTCTCTTGCCGTCACAGCCATGATAAAGTCGCCGCCCCAGGCCCCGAGTGATTTGATTGCGCCGTCGAATCCGGGGAAGAGCTCCCGCTGAACCGGCGGCAGACCTATCAGATCCGAGATAATATTCTCATGTTCATTCATCAATTCCATAAATTCAATTACATCCGACGCCCTTGTCATTCTATCGGTCAAATGACTGATTTTATGGAGAATACCGGGATCAATCCGGCCTTCTTTCAGAAAATTACTGACACTGGACTGAGAATCCTGTTTACGTCCTGAATAGACGAAATGAATATGATGCTGAAAAGGGGGATTGAATACATCGGTCTGAACCACAGGTTCCCCGTTTTTCAGCTGGAAAACGATGGAATGATCTGTCCGGGCGCAGAACAGATCGTACCCCGAGCCCCTGAAAAGTTTTTTATACAGAGCGTATGGGTCAATATCAAGCCAGTAGGAAAGGTTGGAGATTAACGACGAACTGCTGCCCAATCCCCAGTTAATATCGAAACCAATCTCGTTTTCAATAAAAAAAGAGGAGGTCCCTTTGGCCAGTTCCGGCTGAAACAAAGATGCTTCCAGGAGCAATTGCCGGATAAAGCCGGCAATGGAGTGGTCGGAGGTTTCGGTTACCTCAAATTCTTTTTTATTGAAAATTGCAGAAAACCAATCATTTCCCTGAACTTTTGTTTGCCAATGGATCAACCCGCCGGAATCCAATTCTGTGACAGACATTTCCTGGCCGAAGCGGAGCGGGACGGCAAGCGCTTTAGCGCCGTGAATAACAGCATATTCCCCGGAAATCAGGAATTTACCATTGGAATAAAATTGTCCCGTCTGCAAAGCTCAGCTTTTTACACCCAGGATCTGTGACCTGTGATTATTAATGAAATCGGTTACCGACTTGAAAGAAACCTTTTTGTTTTTAAAGTATTCGACGGCTTTCAGTTTTTCCTCCTGGGTAGCGGCATAGAAGTTCAGGATATTGAACAGGTGCATTTTCATATGCCCGACCTGTATTCCCTTGGTGACAAGCGACTTAACGGCGCCGAAATTATTGGCCAGCCCGGCACAGGCTGCAATGATCATCAGTTCCCGGGCGCTGGGCTTGCCTAACATCTCAAGAGAGAAGCGGGCCATTGGGTGCAAGGAGGTCAGTCCTCCGACGGTACCCATGGCAAGGGGCACTTTGAGTTCGTAATGAAACAGGCCATTGTCGAGGGTCAGCTCTGTCAGGCTCTGGTATTTGCCGGTGCGGCAGGCATAGGTATGGGCGCCCGCTTCGATCGCCCTGAAGTCGTTACCGGTTGCCAGTGCCAGTGCATCGATCCCGTTGAATATTCCCTTATTATGAGTAGTGGCCCTGTATTCATCGACTTTGGCAATCTCAATAGCTTTCTGGAACTTCCATACGAACTTCTCCTCGTTCATATCATTTTCACCCAGGTGCATCCGGCTGATATCGC
>CAZJZF010000536.1:0-2220 GCA_964550385.1 uncultured Lentimicrobiaceae bacterium
CTTAATTAACACTAAGATGGTTGATTATGGTTTACATTGAGTGAAAACATGGAATAACTGGTTCGATCACATGCCGGAATCTGATTTATTTTTGCCGGATTACTTAAAACTGACAGGTGCATTGTTGGCATAATCCTGAAATATTGAGGATATTTAACCTGATATTTATCTGATCATGGATTTTGCTCCGGTTATAAAGGGTCAGTCAAACCCGATTGCCGACGGGCAGGGTAAACAGCTACTCCGCCTGGCCGACGGGCTGTACCTTATAGGTTGAAACGGGGTACATAAACATTACGACTTATCAACCTTTGACAACAAATTATGGAACGCCGGTCAATTGGAAAAACGGGAATCAGCATACCCCCGGTAATATTTGGCACCAGCGCCCTGGGGAATCTTTATTCCGCTCTCAGCGATGAGACAAAAACAGAGATAATAAAAGAGTGCCTTCTGAATGTGCCCGGGCCGGTAGCCTTCGATACCGCCGGCAAGTATGGTGCAGGATTGGCACTTGAAAAACTCGGTGATATCCTTTGCAGGCTGAACGCTGAGCCTGAAGATGTTATAATCAGCAATAAGCTTGGCTGGCTACGTGCACCCCTGCTGACTCCCGAACCTGTTTTCGAAAAAGGCATATGGTTTGGCATTAAGAACGATGCCCGGCAGAATATCTCATACGACGGTATCCTCGAATGCTGGGAACAGGGGAACAGGCTTCTCGGTGGAAAATACAAACCCGGACTCGTTTCGGTCCATGATCCTGATGAGTTTCTTGCCGCTTCCCGTGATCAGCGTGACTTTAATATACACCTTAATAATATACTTGATGCGTATAAGGCTCTCGACAATCTCAGGTCGGAGGGCGAGGTAAAGGCAGTGGGGATTGGTGCAAAGAACTGGAAGACCATACAGTTGATTGCCGGTGAAACCCGGCTAGACTGGGTGATGTTTGCCAACAGCATGACAATTTACAGACACCCTGAAGATCTTCTCGTATTCATGGGAAAGCTTCATTCAATGGGTATTGCCATAATAAACTCCGCTGTGTTTCATGCCGGGTTCCTGACCGGGGGAGATTATTTCGACTATGTTCGAATCAAACCCGATTCGGAGGAGAACAAAGCAAAATTCAGGTGGCGGGAGGATTTCTTTGCGGTTTGCAGAAAATACAATATCGTTCCTGCAGATGCCTGCGTGCGGTTTGCCATGACACCCCCCGGTGTTGTCAGTGTTTCACTCAATACATCTGATCCCGGCCGGGTAAAAAGCAACGTTGAATCAGTTGAACGCCATATCCCCGCGGAGTTTTGGCGCGATATGATCAGCAATGGATTGATCGATGGCGATTATCCATATCTTCAAGCTGAATTGTAATCTGTTATAATAAATCCTGACATGAATAAAATGAAAGCCGCCGTACTCACTGAATACAGGAAGGTTGAATGGAAGGAGGTTGATATTCCTTCTGTTTCGGGCAATGAAGTCCTGATAAAAGTAAGCTACGCCTCTATCTGCGGAAGCGATCAGCATGTTTTCCTAGGTGAGTTTCACCCCCGCACAAGTGTGCCTTTGATTCAGGGACACGAATTTGCCGGGACTATTGTGCAAAAAGGACCCGCTGTCAGGAATTTCAAGGAAGGCGACAGGGTGGCAGTTGATCCGATCATCTGGTGCGGTCACTGCCCGGCATGCAAAAGACATCATTATCCTGCCTGCTCCAACCTGAAACTGGTGGGGATTGACCTCGATGGAGGCTTCAGCGAATTCATGAAAGTACCGGAGAACATGCTTTACAAAGTGACAGAAAAGATTTCCGACATGCATGCCGCACTCGTCGAGGTCTTCTCCATAGGATTTCATGCCTGCAAAAGGGCCGGAGTAGCTGAGGATGACAGGATAGCTATATGGGGTGCAGGCAAGGTAGGACAGAGCATCCTGCAGGCCGTCAGAACAAAGACCAGGAACACGGTTGTAATGGTCGATATACTTGATGAACGTCTTGCCATTGCCCAAAAAGCATATAATGATATTCACATTATAAACGCAGCAAATACGAATGCCGTTGAAAAAATAAGGGAACTTACCGGAGGAGAAGGAGTGGATATCGCTTTTGAGGCCGTGGGCCATGCGAAAGAGATACCGGGGGTGATAAACCCCGTGAGAGGATGTGTACAGGCAATCAGGGGGGCAGGCAAAGTATGTGTACTGGGACTTTCA
>CAZJZF010000537.1:0-2217 GCA_964550385.1 uncultured Lentimicrobiaceae bacterium
CCTGTGGCTGGGCATGGAGGTATGTTCGTCAGTACCACCCTTCCATTGAGCTTTATTATTCTGATGATTATCATCCGGCCATGGCGGGTACCGATCTGGCTGCCTGTACTTTTTATGCTGCCCTGTTTCAGTCGAGTGCGATAGGGATTGGATATTATGCCGGCCTGAGTGCGGGAGATGCTGCTATTCTGCAAAGTGCTGCTTCCCAAATTGTTCTCGACAGCCTTTCACTATGGAACACAGGATTGTACGACCCCTCGCCAAATGCAGGCTTTACCTGGGTTCCTAATGGATTTCAATTTCAGTTTTTGAATAACTCCGGCTCTGCTTCTTCTTATCTATGGAATTTTGGAAACGGAGATACTTCTACCCTCGAAAATCCGGTATATACCTACGCTGACACCGGCAATTATGTTGTAACTCTTATTGTAGAAAATGAATGTGGTTCAGATACGCTGTCTCAAATAATTCATATAGGCCCTTCAGGTATTGATACGCGGGAAAGCGCATCTTTACTGCTTTTTCCCAATCCGGCATCAGATAAGCTCTGTTTACAAATGAAGGGAAACTTTAGTCATAAAACACTTATGATATTCAATGTTGATGGTAAGCAAATACTGCATTTTAATCTTGAAAATGTGTACGAATGCTTAAATGTTTCCTCACTGAACCCCGGCTTGTATCTTGCAAAAATTCAAACAGATGATACGATTATTTCCAGAATTTTTGTAAAAAAATAATTGCTGAATTAGAGTAACCCATCATTAAGCAGGTAATTTCAAACTACCTTTGCAAAAGAAATCCGTATATGTCAAACGAATCATTTACATTGATTGCCAAAACCTTTCAAGGACTGGAAGGGGTTCTGGCTGAAGAAATAAGGGCTCTTGGAGCTAAAGATATAAAGCAACTTCACCGAGCGGTTGAGTTTACGGCTGATCTGGGGTTGATGTACAAAGCCAATTACCGCCTTAGAACCGCCATAAGGGTTTTAAAGCCCTTTGCTACCTTCAGCATCCAAAATGAAGATGATCTGTATATGGGAATCAGAAGCCTGAACTGGCTTCAATGGATACGTACAGAAGGCAGCTTCGCAGTGGATGCGGTATTGTTTCAGGCACCTCTCAACCACAGCCGGTATGTTGAGCAAAAGGTTAAAGATGCCATCGTGGACCTGTTCCGCGACAAATTTGCCAGAAGGCCCTCTGTTGATTTGAATGAACCGGATATACGCATCAATGTGTATATCAACGGCAATAATTGCAGCGTATCGCTCGACAGCTCAGGGGTGTCGCTGCACAAACGCGGGTGGAGAATTCAACTGCATGAAGCCTATTTAAGCGAGATACTTGCTGCCGGAATGCTTATGCTCAGCGGTTGGGACAAAAAATCAAACCTGCTCGACCCTTTGTGCGGGTCCGGTACCATATTGATTGAAGCGGCCATGATGGCCATGAATCTGCCCGCCGGATTTTACCGCAAGCGTTTTGGCTTTCAGACATGGCCCAACTTTAATCTGGTACAAGAAGAAGCCCTTGATTTGCAAACAGAACCCGAAGGAGAGATATTCGGAAGTGATATCAGCCATAAAAGTATTGAGATGGCTACAGAAAATATTCGTTTTGCAAAACTTCATCACGATATACAGCTCAGGCAGGCTTCTTTTCAGTCTCTTGAAAAACCCTTTGACTCAGGAATTATAATCTGCAACCCACCTTATGATGAACGGCTGAAAGTTGAGAATATCAAGGAACTGTATTCTGAGATAGGTGCCACTTTAAAACATAAGTATTCAGGATTTCAGGCCTGGCTGATTAGTTCAGATCAGGAGGCCTTAAAAAGTGTTGGCTTAAAAACTTCAAGAAAAATTCATCTGATGAACGGGCCTCTCGATTGTCGCTTTCATGGATATGACCTATTTCAGGGCAAACGCAATGAAAGGTTTGGATGATTTTTTCCTGCTTTGCTTAACCACCTTTCAATTTTCGTATTTTCGCTCATTACAAAAAGCGTTTTATGAATCACAGATTAATTTATCGAATCGGCGTTTTAACCTCCGGAGGCGATGCTCCGGGTATGAATGCTGCTGTAAGGGCTGTTGTCCGCACAGGTATTTATCATCAGTGCGAGGTATTTGGAATATACAACGGATATGAAGGCCTTATCAAAGGCGATGTGCAGCCATTACAGGCGCATTCTGTGGCCAATATTATCCAG
>CAZJZF010000538.1:0-2214 GCA_964550385.1 uncultured Lentimicrobiaceae bacterium
GCTTCATATCTAAGGCATTGCGGTTCCGAGAGGCACCCTTTGAGTTTTCCATCGTCAGGGTCGTTGTATATGCCATATACCTGATACACAAATGCCTGCCCTGGTTTCAGAATATCGTCCAGATGCATCCAGGTATTATACACTTCCTGCACTGCATTGGAAGGCAAACCGGGATCGGGATTCAACATTTCCGGGGTATTGGCATCGGATATTTTCAGAATTTTCCGGTTCACCGGTTCCGATCCTTTGCCTGTCCATACCGGCCGTAATGGCCCCCACTCCCATCCTGGTGGCAGATCGGGTGGGGGAGGTGGGTATTCGCCGGTCCACCTGGGACCTGAAGGGCCCCATTCCCATCCGGGAGGCAAAGCAGGCAGTTCGCCCTCATCCTCGTCGGGCCAGTGGGTGATCCCCATACCACCTCCACCCACAGGCACCACCGTAACCCCACCTCCGGTAGTGTCAGGCTGTCCGCCATGGGTAACCACCGGTGGTTTCCCTTGTGGGACATTTCCCCCTGGTTTCACGGTGTCATTTGCAGGTGTGGTTACAGGAGGTTTTGGTTTTGCCGGAGGGGAAACCGGGGGGCTTACCGGTTTCGAAGGCTGGTCGGGACTACCGGGTTTCGAAGGGGGCGTTTTCTGTTTTGGAAACCTGCCGCAGGCATTAGCCGTGACAACCACCTGAAAACTCACAAAATCTCCGGTAGCCATCCATTGAAACAAGGCTGCGGTTGAATTGATACCGTCGTTTACCTCTCCAACGCAGGTTGCCACAGGCGACAAGGGGGTGATACTGTGTTCCGCAGTTGTGCCCCAGGTAAACTGCGCAGCTTCCGAGAAACCTTCGTTCTCACCCACAGGCAAAATGCCTGAAAGTGCCTGAACCCTCCATGCATAATGCTTTCCTTCAGTCAGCGGAAAAATCCCGGCTGAAGGAGAAAAGAGGGTTTGGTCTGTGTTCCACTCCATCAATGGGGGATTGGAGGTTAATGCCTCCTCCGGAAGCTGACTCCCGAGCAACTCTGCCAGTTGAATTTTGTAAGATATCGGCATGGGAGGGAGAGGAGCCGGTGGAAGCCATTGGAAAACAGGCATGCTGCCGGTAGCTGGAACCTCTCCGACCGGGAAGATGAGCACCGGCGCCGAAGGACGGAAAAGGGTATGTGGCACACACTGGTAGCCCACTTCCACGTTCCCGGGCAATTCATACAGCCGGCAGCAGATCACATAGCTGCCCGACGGCAATGAATTTGAGTTCAGAACATAGGTACGGTAATATTCATTGACATAATCTACTGTAATCGGTTCATATACTGAATAATGAGGCAGGGTAAAACCTGATCCCAGCTCAAAAGGAGCAGTTTTACCGGAAAATACAATTCCTGAATTCTCTTCTTCAACAGTGGCTGTCATATAGGTTTGCATCGTAGAACCGTTGTTCTGAAAAGAAATCAGGTGGATGAAATCTTCAGGATTGAACTGTCCGGGTGGCGGCATCTGAATGATGATCTGCACCTGCCCTGCCAGCATAACCGGCCAGAAAAGTACGGCTGCAAGAATCCAAAGAATCTTTTTTCCGGAGTTTAATTGTCTGTGGGTTACCATCGTTTGCTGTATGTTAGTCGTATCGAATATTCCGAAAAATCCTCTTCCGGGTCTGTAAGGCTGGTATAAGTAGCCGGTTCAGCCAGTATCCGAACCTGTCCCCATGCCTTGAAATCTGCGGTCATGCTCGCACTAACGCCGGTTCTGCTCTCCGCTCCGTAACGGTCGTTGTAACGTATGCCCAGCCCGGCGGTAAGGCTTTTTTTCCAGCGGTATTGAACACTGCAGCCAAACTGTCGTAAAAGGCTTACACGGTTGCCAAAATCCTGATGATATCCCATCACATTCAAATTGAAGGAGAGAGGAATTTTGGGGATGATGCTCTGCTGTAGTGTGATGCTGTTGCCATTGAAGTGGGTTTCGTTACCCTGCAAGAGGGCTTTCATCTGCTGATTGGACCAGGTGATGCCCGTAAAGCCGTTGACGCTTCGGCTCAGGCGGTAGTTTTTCCCTGATGAAATCACCATCACCTTCGCAGTGTTGCTGATGTTTCCCCCTTCGGATGCAAGAATCTGGGAATGGGGAGCATAGTGGATACTCACATAGGGCATTTTTGCCGGTTGCCATAGCGCAGTGATTCCCCAGATGAATGTGGTGGTGGTGGTTT
>CAZJZF010000539.1:0-2210 GCA_964550385.1 uncultured Lentimicrobiaceae bacterium
GTGATAACTTCATGCGCGACTGGCCCAATCCGGTGGTAATGAACGACGAAACTATTGAAATGGTAAGCAAACGCTGGAATGAATATGGTTTGGGAAGAGATCCCGGAAGTCCTTCGTTGCGATACAGAACCTATATGACTGGCACCGGTGCTGTAGCCGGTAAGGCAGCAGAGAATTCCGAATGAATTTTAACCCCTGATCAGGGGTTGACGAAGGTATCGATGCTCTCGATGAACTTCAGGAATGTGCTCACAGGTTCCCCTTGGCCACCCTGGTTGTATATCAAAAGCTCAACCGTCCCTTTGGGGATGGCTGTATTTTTTGCACTGTAATACTCCGGACGATAAATGAAGATAAAACGGTTTCCTGCTTTGGCAATGCATTCCGGCAATTCATCGATTACTGGCACGATCCCTCCATTTACAGGTCTGGCAGGCCTTCCAAGCTGCTGAAAGCATACTACCGGAATATCCATTTCTACTGCAATATGCTTTAAAACCCTCATCATTTCCTGCATCTCCATCGCTTTGATCACCTCATCCTGAATGTGATTCACATAACTGTAAGGTGAATCAACCAGAATGATCTCCGGCTGATGTTTCTCCTTCAGATGATAACATCGCAACATCAGCTCTTTTGCATCCAGGGTCTGTGCTTCGTCGAAGAAGAGATTTGATGATGCGATCCGTTGAACCTGCCCTGCGACAAGCTTCATGTCAGCATCTTTCAATAACCCTCCCCTGATCTGGTCGACAGAATGCCTGGTAGTGCTTTCTATCAGTCTGTTGATCACTTTTTGGGCTGAACGCTCAGGGGTGAAAAGGGCAACCCGGCGGTCGAGCACCATCGACAGATTGTTGATGAGGGAAAGAAGAAATGCTGTTTTGCCGTTGCCGGGCCTTGTTGCTACAACGGTAAGTTCTCCTCTTTTAAAACCTTTTGTGATCTGATCAAGATTCTCAAACCCCGAAGGAATGTTCGGCTCTTCATGCGCCGAATAAGGGGCTGCGTATTGCTGTTGATGAAGTGTCCGGTTGATAAGCTCCCTTGCAGTGGATATACCGAACACTTCCACCGGCTCCGTGATGTCAGGCAGTTCTTTGATCATTATGGAATCAATTGGTTCACAGTTTCAAGGTCCAAATGTACGAAAAAATTAACCATAACGCAAGTTAATTTACAACGGTTTTTTGTATGAGATTTCCATTTTCATGGATTTGCTCCTCTGTCAATTTGCCTTCTTCGTTATATATCAATTCTTTGCCGTGTTTTTCGTTGTTCCTGTAGGCAACTTCCCTGCTGATTTTGCCATTCCTGTGCCATCCCTTCATCGTACCATTGCCCTTGTGAAAATCGGCCTCACCTACTTTAAACCCCTTTTCATCGAAATATTCCCATTTTCCATCAAAAAAACCTTCAGAATAATTGCCTTTGATCTTCACCGTTCCATTTTCCCAATACATGATGTAAGGCCCTTCCGGATTTCCCTGTTTGAAATGCTTGATTTCCGACAGATTGCCGGTGATGTAAAAATGTTCCGTTTTGCCATCGGGCTGATTGTTCTGGTATTCTTCCCGGTATTCAGGATTGCCATTGAAGTACCATCGGGTTACTGTGCCTTCCAGTTCACCCTCCACATAAGGGTATTCAACCTCTTTCCTCCCATTTTCAAAGTAGTACACCGACAATCCGTGTTTGAGGGAGCCTCTGAAGGTTACCTCTGAAGCGGTCTTTCCGTTTGGGTGAAATGATTTCTCTACTCTGGTGCGCTGACAGCTCCAAAATACCGGCAGAAGGAAAAGCAAGACAAACACAGGTCTGCGGAAAAGGTGTTTTTTCATACCTGGACTATTCTTTGGGTAGGATAAACGAAATCATACAACGATTCAGTATGTAGCTCTCCTGATCCGGATTCCACAAAAAAACCTTAAGGCGGTCATCATGATTGTAATGCCAAGGAAGATGCTGTGTAAAAAAGAACCTGCGGCCTTTGGGATCCAGAAATGATGCAGGCAGGCTTGTCCATGATTTCACTTCACCCTGCCGGGACTCCAGGGTGGTAACAAGCTGCAGCCCGGTGAGTAAGGTGTCTCCTGTCCCTCCCAGGTCGCAATGAAGGAGAATTGGGATCAGAATTGGTTCTGGCAGAGCTGGAACCGGCCCATTGTATAGTTCAATGAATTCTTTTTCAGGCTGTATGGTGAACGGGA
>CAZJZF010000540.1:0-2200 GCA_964550385.1 uncultured Lentimicrobiaceae bacterium
GTTTTATGCCACGAAGACTCAAAGACACGAAGACAAATATATTCTGAATTATTGATATGTAAGTCATAGTGATTCTTTGTGTCTTAGAGCCTTCGTGGCAGTTATGTCTCTCTGCACATTTCGGTGAAAACTCAGCATTTACACCCTAACCCCTTGAACCTTGATCTTTGAACCTTGATCCTTTAGTTTACACCCGATAAAATGATCATACCGATGAAAATAAACCGCTCCTTCCGCCTTTTGGGAACAGTATTACTGTGGCTTATGGTATCAGCCACAAATCTCTCGTCACAGCCCTTCAACGGCGGGGAAATTACGTGGGAATGCATGGCCAATTTCCACTACCGGTTTAAACTTGTGCTGTACCGTGAATGCAATGCAGTCGGACTGAGCAATTATTACATCCTTTCTACCAATATTCCGGGGGTGGATACCTTCAGTGTAAACAGGGTTTCGATTACCGATATCTCACCCCAGTGTGGTTGTCCCGCTAGTCCCGTAATTACCTGCGCTACTGCTACCACCCTGAACACCGGTGCCATAGAGATGCATGTTTATACTTCCGATGCGGTATACCCACAGGGGGTGCAGTTGCCCAATCTGGCACCACCCCCAACCGGCTGGTACATTGCCCTGGATGATTGCTGCAGGGGTTCCAGCACCAACCAAAACTCTTTGGCCGGCCCTTTTGTGCTCCGCTCCTGGATATTCAATTACAACAATCATCCTCTGATTACCTGTTTTGATCATGCTCCGGTTTTCAGTGAGCTGCCCCAAACAGTCGTCTGTACTGGATATCCTGCAACCCTGAATTTTGGAGCTGTTGATAACGAGATGGATTCTCTTACCTACGACTGGGCACCGGCTCTCCAAACTATTCAGGGAGTATCGGTACCCTATACCGGTTATACCTTCAACAGTCCGCTTCCGGGACCGCAGCATAACCCATCCAACATTGGAGCCACCCTCAACCCCAAAACCGGTATCGTGAGTTTTACCTCATTCACTCCCGGTGCTTTCTGGCTTGTTGTAAAGGTAACTGCCTATAAATGTGGCTTTAAGGTGGCAGAAATCTATCGTGAAATTGAAGTGGTATTGCTCAGTTGCGGCGTGAACAATCCGCCCAATATCACCCCTCCGTTCCCCAATTCGATGGGGCAATATGTCGTTTTTGACGACACTGTATTCGCGGGCCAGGCTGTCAACTTCTCCATCTCTGCCACCGATTTCGAATATTGTCCCAATGCCTCACCCCCATTTCCTCAGACCATGAAGCTCTATGCTACCGGAAACCAGTTCGGTGTTCCCATCAACCCCAACGGGTGTGCCAACCCTCCATGTGCAACACTAACCCCTTCGCCTACTCCCACCTCGCCGATCTTTGGACAATTCGGTGTGCAAACCAGCTTTAACTGGCAAACCTGTTGCCAGCACCTGGCAACCCATATAGGGTGCGGATCAACAAGCAAAACGTATAGATTTCTGTTCAGTACGATGGACAATTACTGCCCTGTACCGGGGATTAGGCATGCCAATGTCCTTATCACAATCCTGGATCACCCCCCATTGCCCTCACCCATCCTCAAAGGTGCCGACCTGCTGCCGGGAGGGGATGTGCGAATCAAATGGACTCCCGTTACGGATGCTACCAGCAGTTTTCTGAAATACTACATCTGGTACCATGCAGGCGGTGTCATCCAGCCTTTCACACTGCTCGATTCCCTTTCCAACATCACCGACAGCGAGTATGTCCACGTAAACGCTTATCACAACGCCAACCATCTCCAGTATTTTGTTACTACCCACAGCCTGTGCTATAACTACAGCCAGCCCCTGGATACGATCCAGGTCACCTCAATCGGTTTAGGAGAAGTAACTCCGACACCTGCTTTCACCATCGGAACTCCCGTTCCCAACCCCACCGGCGACCTGACTTCTGTACCATACTACCTTCCGCAATCAGGCGAAATTTCGGTTACCCTCACCGACCTTGGAGGCAAAACCCTTCTTCACGAATCCTTCACTGCACCTTCCGGAGACAACAGGTTCACAATCAATCTGCTGCCATATTCCAAAGGGGCGTACATACTCACTCTCCGTTTCAACAGCGAAAAGCTTCAAACAGTCGTCACCAAGCTCTGAAGGTAGTTTGTAAAGTTTGTAAAGTTTGTAAAGTTTGTAAAGTTTGTAAAGTTTGTAA
>CAZJZF010000541.1:0-2192 GCA_964550385.1 uncultured Lentimicrobiaceae bacterium
AAGCAGGATGGCACACTCGTTATATTCTTTTCTGTAAAAATTTCTCGGTCGGTTCAGCGGCATCGAAAACACCAGGTTTTCCTTAGGGATATTGTTGGGTAATGGCCCGGTTCTGAAGTACCTTATCACGGTCTCAATGTGCTCATTTCTTTCATTTTTTATCAGTGGATTTACCCATTGGTTGTTTTCAAAAGTACGACCGGTTGCTCTTACAACAATCTTATAATACGTATTGGGCTTTAAGGGTTGCTGCCTCGTGATATTTATAATATTGAAATTTACATTGTCGAGAGCATGGGTAAGGCTAATGGCAGGTGCGTTTCCTGGCACGGTAGTGCCGTTTCCTTCAAAGATTTGTATGTCTTTGATGAAGAATTTGTAAATTCGTGTGGTAGGATTGGAGTTTTGCGGAGAAGGCGGTATGGCAATTTCTACTCGGTTGATATGCTGACTGCTGGACATTGGCAGGTTAGCCACTACCCGGGGGTCGATAAAGATACTTTCTGCCTCATTATCTTTTGCCTCCTGGATCGTCTCGTAGCCTGGGTTGGTTTCTTCAATGATTTTTACATTGGCCAAAGGATTCGCCAAATCGCCCGGGTAACAGGGTTCGCCTACTTCCACCGATACCGAGGTTGATATTTTTATCAGGCCACCCAAAACAGAACCCCTGACTCTTGCCGATCCGAAGGCCCAGAACGGATTGGGCATGCCTCCCATCAGCAGTGCACCAGCCTCAATGGATCCCAGCGAAGCCTTCCCTTCGAAAAACCATACATCAATTTTAACACCTACATCCCCTTTGAAATACGCATAGATCTGCCCTAGTCCGTACCAGCCGTTGTATCCTGCCTGCGATCCGTTGCATAGCATCTCCTTGTCGTGGAAAAGGGCAACATCGAAGCCGGCAATGGCTTCGAAATTGGCATAAAGGATCAGCAAGTCAATATCCAGTTTTCCATCCAGCTGTGCTCCGAACAGCATTGCACTTTTGTTGGTGGTGCTTAAGGAGGATGGGTCGAGCCTGTATTTATCAAGGTTTACCTGTAGTAAATTCTGTATTTTTTCGGGTATATCTGGAAGATTTACATCTCTGAGGGCATTGCCCAGGGCAAAATAGGCAGTAGCTCTCAAATGACCTGAAACAACTGCATAGTCTCCTTCCCACAGGGTTGCTTTGGCCATACTGTCCGGGTTAGAAGGATCCCCGATTTTTAAATACCAAAGCCCCTCATTGGTCTTGGTCCAGAATTCAACCGGAATTGTCACCTCTACGGTGCTTAAGAACTGTGCATGAGCATCCAGTCTGAAAAAGAAAGTTGAACTGTCATGATTGTAGGTCATCAGCATCTGCGCATCGAAAAGGGCGTTGGAGTTCGAAGGGTAATTGGTAAGCCCCCACACTTTGCCCTCGAGGCTCATGGTGCTGAAATTTCCATTGTTCAATTCGCACGATAACACCACATCTCCGTTCAATACATTGCCCCCCCCCAAAGTATTGGAGAGGGTAAGGGCAACCCCCGCTTTTATACCGCCAACACCCTTTTGCGGTGTGTAGGTGATACCGGATATGGATTTACCTGGTTCGATCCAGTGGAGATCAAGGCGTGCCGTATCAGCGTACACAGTACTGGGTGTAACCGCCTGAGCGAAGTTACAGCGCATGTTGTACCAGGCACCCCCAATAAATCCGCCGATACCAAAGGGAAATGCTTCGAATGGCGGGTCGAACTTCACGCTGGCATCTACAAACCAATAGGAGTATTCTGATGTTGTGCCTGATTGTTTTATGGTGCCAAACTGGGCTGTGGCATCCACCGTTACAACCGGGAAGGTAGCCACCACGCGACCCTTAACACCATCGCCATACACCGGATCGTCGTAGTAGAACTGAAGCCTCCCTTCGATGCTGATCGGATCGAATTTTCCAGAGACAGTGATGTCATACAATTGAAGTTTTTTAAACTGTGCCTTAGGACCTGATGTCATCGACATGGCTACTTCACCCAGCACATCCACTTTGGTGAAGCAAGAGAAATGTTTATTCGCCAGTTCGAAGCCTCCGCCAAAGCGTAAACCGTACAACTGCTGGTTGTTGTCGAAGATGATCTCAGGCACAGAGAAATCGATGGGGAATGGCCCCAGCGTCTTCTCGGGGCTTGACCACGTCCATGTGCCAATGCTCATCGTAA